>JBAYAD010000010.1:0-23262 GCA_041669965.1 Selenomonadaceae bacterium | reverse complement strand
TATGGCAGTTTTGCCCGTCGTATTATGTCCTGGCTGGGAAATCACGTGGGCCTTATTACGGTGCGTGATGAAGGGTCGCTGGGGGAGCTGGCGGCACTGAATATTACAAAGCCGCATATTGAAGTTACAGCAGATCCGGTATTGGCAATACATCCTGTAGACAAAGGGATTGGCAGGACAATACTTAAGGCATATGATGCAGATGGAGCGAAGCCGATTGTTGGGATTTCTGTGCGTGAATGGCGTGCCTGGAAACACTATAAAGAAGTTATTGCACAGGCGGCGGATGCGATTGCCAGCGAGCTTGGCGCACGTGTGGTGTTTTTGCCAATGCAGTATCCTGAGGATGTAAAGGTGGCAGAATCAATTGCTGCCCGGACAAAGGAAAAAACCATTGTGCTGAATGACGAATATGCGACGAGTGAGCTTTTGTCAATTGTCGGTAATATGGATCTGCTCATTGGTGTACGTCTCCATGCACTTATTTTTGCGGGGGTCATGGGTGTGCCGATGATTGGTATTTCTTATGATCCCAAGGTGGATCGTTTTTTGAATTCAATTGGTGAAAAAGTTGTTGGTGATCTGAAGAATGTCACAGTGGAGGGTCTTATGGTTGAGGTACGGGAGAAATGGAATGATAAAGCCATGTTCCGTAAACGAAACACAGCTCTGCTTGCAGGTCTTAGAACAGCAGCCTCTCATAATGCAGAATTGGCACTTGGCCTTGTTTATAAACAAGAAGAAAAATAATAATTCTGTGGGCGAATAAGTTTAGATCAAGTACAAGAGGATGCTGTGAAGGCAGTATCCTCTTTTTTTTGATCTGAAAATTTTATTCTGCAAACTTTCATGGTTTTATGGTACAATAAAAATTAGTTTGTGCAGAGAGTAAATATTTTGACGGAATTTTTATGGAGGAAGTACATTTTATGATACATATGAAAAATGTTTCGAAGATTTATGAGAACGGTGCTTTAGCACTGGATCATGTAAACATTGATATCGAAAAAGGTGAATTTGTCTTTATTGTTGGTGTCAGCGGAGCGGGGAAATCTACGTTTATCAAAATGCTTTTTCGGGAAGTGCTTCCGTCAGAAGGGACGCTTACAGTAAATGGGCGCAATGTTATTCGTATGCTGCATAGAGATGTACCTTATCTGCGGCGCGGTTTGGGCGTAATCTTTCAGGATTATCGTCTGCTGCCGGATAAGACGGTTTATGAAAATGTGGCTTTTGCAATGCAGGTTATTGAGGCTTCACGCCGTACGATGCAGCGCAGTGTCAACTCCGTGCTGGATGTCGTCGGACTCAGAGAAAAATACAAGTGTTTTCCATCCCAGCTGTCCGGTGGTGAACAGCAGCGTGTAGCGATAGCACGGGCTATTGTAAATGATCCGGCAATTGTTATTGCTGATGAACCAACAGGAAATCTTGATCCGGATACTTCCTGGGATATTATGGATATTTTTAAGCGTATTAATACATCAGGAACAACAATCGTCATGGCGACGCATGATAAGATGATTGTCGATGCAATGCAGAAGCGTGTCGTTGCAATTGAGGATGGACGTATTGTGCGTGATGAGGCACGGGGGGCATATGGCTATGAGGATTAGGACAACAGAGTACTTTATCCGTGAGGTGTTTTTTTCTTTAAAAAGGAACAACTGGATGTCAGTGGCTTCAATTGGGACGGTTGCTGTATCACTTTTTGTTTTGGGGATGTTTCTCATTCTTGTGCTTAACTTTAATAAGATGGCAGCGACACTTGAATCGCAGGTGCAAATCAATGTGTATTTGCAGGATGATTTGAAGAAAGATGACATTGCTTCGATTAAAGAACAAATTAAAGATATGCAGGGGATTAAAACGGTGCAATATGTTGATAAGGATGAAGCACTGAAACGCTTCAAAGAGCGTCTGGGTGATCAGAAATTCCTGCTTGATGCACTAGGGGAGACCAATCCGCTGCCGAATGCCTATGAGATAACCGTTGCGCAGCCGGAACTTGTAAAGACAGCGTCGGTTTCTATTGAAAAAATTAAGGGTGTGGAGTCAGTCAAGTTTGGCCAGGATGTCGTAAAACATCTTTTTGATATTACGCGTCTTATCCGTATTTTTGGTCTTGCACTTATGGTTCTTTTGGCTGGAGCAACACTTTTTATTATATCAAATACGATACGGCTTACGGTGTTTGCACGCCGTAAGGAAATTGCAATTATGAAGTATGTCGGAGCAACGGACTGGTTTATTCGCTGGCCTTTTTTGCTGGAAGGAGTGGCACTGGGATTTTTTGGTGGTGTTATTGCCGCTGTTGCACTTCGCAGCACCTATGCGGCAGTGACAGCGAAGGTCTATAGTACGCTGGCGTTTTTCCCGCTTATACCAGAGTATCCGTTTCTGAACTATATTAGTCTGGCGATCCTGCTCAGTGGGATGTTGATTGGGTCGGTTGGGAGTACAATTTCATTGAAACGGTTCTTGAAAGTATAAGGAGAGATCGCATGAGGAATTTTAGACATGGCTGTGCGATTGTTGCAGTGCTGCTTATAGTGAGCTCATTTTCTACGGCATTCGCTGAAGATGATTCTCTCCAGGATAAGCTTGATACGTTGAATAATCAGGCATCAGAGCAGCAAAAAAGCACAGATCAGGCAGCAGCGAAGGTCAATACAATTTCGGGTCAGCTTCGGCAGCTGCAGGCGGAAGTTGATGAGGCAAATGCAGTCTATAAGGATGTAAAGAAAAAACTGGATGATACACAGGATAAGATTGACAAGAATGAAATTCTGCTGGCAAAGACAGAAAAGGAACTTGCCGTAAAAACAAAGCTTCTGAATAAACGTGTACGTGATATTTATATCAACGGGCAGCTTAGCTATATCGATGTGTTGTTTGGTGCAGCTGATTTTTCGGACTTTTTGACACGCATGGATCTTTTGAAGCGCATTATTAAATACGATTATGACCTTGTTACAAAAGTACAAGCAGATAAGGCCATTGTAATGGCAACACGCGAGTCTCTCGATAACGATAAGGAAGATATAAAGGGTCTTGTAAAAGATGCGAAGGATAAGGAAACCATCGTGAAACAGAAGAAAGCCAGCAAAAAAAAGCTGCTCGATAAAGCACAATATGATCGTGATACGTCTGAGCGTGCCTATCAGGAAATTGTAGCAGCATCAAAAGAGGTAGAGAACCTCATTCGTCAAAGCCGCTATAGTGTACAGGTGCCAAGCGGCGGATCAGGAGGGATGATTTGGCCTATTAATGGTGAAGTTACCTCACCATTTGGCTGGCGCATTCATCCGATTTTTGGAACGAAGCGTTTTCATAGCGGAATTGATATTGCTGGTGATTATGGTGATCCAATTCGTGCTGCGGCAAGTGGAACGGTAATTTACGCGGGATGGATCAGCGGCTATGGCAATGCCGTGATTATCGATCATGGCGGTGGAATCACCACGCTCTATGGTCATAATGAGGCCATTAAGGTTAGTGTCGGTCAGTCGGTATCGCAAGGACAGGTTATTGCACTGTGTGGTGCAACCGGGGATGCAACCGGGCCGCATTGTCATTTTGAAGTTCGTCAGGATGGTGAGCCGGTAAGTCCATACAATTATTTATAAGAAGAACCATAGATGAGGAAAGTTTGGTGGGAATCATGGGAAGTAAAAAGAAAATTGTTCTTGGGGCATTTGTAGTAGCTATACTATCCTCAGTTTTGACGGTTACGGGATTGTATCTGCTTCTTGGACTGAGTACACATAAAATAACAGATACGATGCGCTTCTTTGGGGCATTGCGTTTTATTGAAGAACAATATGTAAATAAGGTTGACGATACGAAGCTAATTGATGGTGCAATTGCTGGTATGGTGAAGTCCCTTGATGATCCGCATTCAATTTATCTTAATTCGGCTATGTATAAGGATCTTATGGAGCATACAGAAGGATCTTTTGGTGGAATTGGTGTATTTATGGGTTTTAAGGATAATGTGGTTACAATCGTATCCGTTATGGAAAGTACACCCGGTGCTGACGCTGGACTGCAGGCCGGTGACGAAATTGTTGCGGTCGATGGGGTCTTATCGAGTAAGATGCAGCCGGAAGAAACAGCAATGAAGATTCGCGGAGATGCGGGAACGAATGTTGTTTTGACGATTCGCCGCGCTGGCTCAGCTGATACGGACTATACGATTACGCGTGCTGTTATCAAGACACATACGGTTGCGCATAACATGCTGCCGGGGGATATGGGATATATTCGTATTGCTTCTTTTGGTGAAAATACAAGTAAGGAATTCAGGGAAGCTTATAGTGATCTTGAAGAAAAGGGAATGAAGGGTACAATCCTTGATCTGCGTGGTAACCCGGGGGGACTCGTAACAAGCTGTGTGGATATTGGGAATCTGCTTGTACCAAAAGGCGAAATTGTGTCTGTTGTACAGCGCGATGGTACGAAGGAAGAACATATGTCGAGTCTGGAAAAAATCAAGTATCCACTTGTTGTGCTTATTGATGGCGGAAGTGCGAGTGCAGCAGAAATTCTTGCGGGTGCTATACAGGATACACAGGCCGGTACGCTTGTCGGAGCAAAGTCTTATGGCAAGGGGTCTGTGCAGGTTGTTATGCCAATGTACGAGGGTGATGCATTAAAGCTTACAATCGCAAAATATTATACTCCAAGTGGCCGCAGCATTGATGGAGTAGGTATTGAACCGGATGTTGCTGTAGCCGCTGATCCAAATGGACAAAAGGATACACAGGCATTGAAGGCAATTGAAATATTGAAAGAAAAAATGCAATAAGGCATAAAAAAACGGTTATACAGCGGGATGGGAGTTCCACTGCATGACCGTTTTTTATTGAGAAAAAAATTATAATAAATTTTTGTAAATACAGGATAGCATAGAAAAAAGAATTTGTCGTGTATACATTTTTACTATATAATAGTACATATGTTCATGTTTTATAAACAGAAATCATATTATTTTAGTGATAAAATAGTATGGATTATGATGAATAGGAATGTGGTAAATATGGCTACTGTACCGAAGCTGAATACAATGCATTTTGAGAAAGAAGCACCTTTCAAAGTAGTTGCACCATTTAAGCCGATGGGAGATCAGCCTCAGGCAATTGAGGATTTGGCTGCTGGGATTGATAATGGACAGACGGCTCAGGTGCTTTTGGGGGCGACGGGGACGGGTAAGACGTTCACGATTGCAAAAGTTATAGAGAAGGTGCAAAAGCCGACACTTGTCATCGCGCATAATAAAACGCTGGCAGCACAGCTGGCCAGTGAGTTTAAGGAGTTTTTTCCGAATAATTATGTTGGCTATTTCGTGAGCTACTATGACTATTATCAGCCGGAAGCGTATATTGCTTCAACGGATACCTATATTGAGAAGGATGCTTCAATCAATGATGAGATTGATGAACTGCGTCATTCAGCGACATGTTCCTTGTTTGAGCGGCGGGATGTCATCATTGTAGCAAGTGTATCGTGTATTTATGGACTTGGTTCACCGGAAAGTTATCATGAACTCGTGCTGTCAATTCACAAGGGGCAGAACTATGATCGTGATGCAATTCTTAAAAAGCTTGTAAGTATTCAGTATGAACGTAACGATATCAATTTTGTGCGCGGCAAGTTTCGTGTGCGTGGTGATGTTATCGAAGTATTTCCAGCAGGCTACAATGATCGGGCTGTACGCATCGAGCTCTATGGTGATGAAGTCGACCGTATTGTTGAGTTTAATGTGCTTACAGGCGAAATCTATGGAGAACGTACGCATTCGATGATTTTTCCGGCATCACATTATGTTACGTCGAAAGAAAATATGGAAAAAGCTGTGGAAACGATTCAGACAGAATTGGATGAGCAGCTTAAGAGCATGGAGGCTGACGGTAAGCTGCTTGAGGCACAACGGCTAAAGCAGCGGACGAACTATGATTTGGAGATGATGCAGGAAATGGGCTATTGTTCGGGTATTGAGAATTATTCGCGCCATCTGACGCAGCGTGCACCAGGGGATTCTCCCTACACGCTTATGGATTATTTCCCGGATGATTTCCTCATAGTTATGGATGAATCTCATGTGACGATGCCGCAGGTAAGAGCCATGTATGCCGGAGATCGTTCACGGAAGGAATCCCTTATCGATAATGGATTTCGCCTGCCTTCGGCTCTTGATAACCGACCATTGCAGTTTTCAGAATTTGTGGAACGCATAAATCAGATTATCTATGTATCGGCAACACCAGCAAAATATGAACTGGGAGAAGCGAATCAGATTGTGCAGCAGATTATTCGACCGACAGGACTTCTCGATCCACAAATAGAGATACGGCCGCTTGAAGGGCAAATGGATGATCTTCTCAGTGAGATACGCATTCGTACGGAAAAGAATGAACGTGTACTTGTGACAACGCTCACAAAGAAAATGGCAGAGAATCTCACGGATTATTTTAAGGAAATGGGCATTAAGGTGCGCTATCTTCATTCGGATATTGTGACAATGGAACGAGCTGAGATCATTCGCGATCTTCGTGCCGGTGTATTTGATGTACTTATTGGGATTAATCTTTTGCGTGAAGGGCTTGATATGCCGGAGGTATCACTTGTAGCAATTCTTGATGCGGATAAAGAAGGATTCCTGCGCTCGGATACGTCGTTGATTCAGACGATTGGCCGTGCAGCGCGTAACTCTAATGGCCGTGTTATTATGTACGCTGACAGGATTACAGACTCAATGGCGCGGGCAATTGATGAAACAGATCGCCGTCGTACTGTGCAGGCCGCTTATAATGAAAAATATCATATTACACCAACGACAATCAGCAAGCCAATCAAGAATCTTATTGAGACGACGATGGTAGCGGAAGGCAGAGCAGACTATGGAGCGAAGAGTGAAAAAAAACGTCTCAGACTGTCCGCTGGTGAAAAAGAAGAGCTCATCAATACATTGACGAAAGAAATGAGAGAAGCCTCACGGGCAATGGAATTTGAACGTGCCGCAGAGCTGCGTGATATGGTTGTCGAGCTTAAGGGAAGTCTTCCGGCAAAGGCAAAGAGAAGAAAGCCAAAGTGGAAGAGTGATTGAACATATAGAAGCGAAAATTCAAAGGAAAATAATGGGTAAGCAGGTGAATAGGGTTTGGATAATTGTATAAAAATAAAAGGTGCGAGAGAGCACAACTTGAAGAATATTGATATTGAGATACCACGGGACAAGCTTGTGGTCATTACAGGGCTCAGCGGGTCAGGGAAGTCATCGCTGGCTTTTGACACAATCTATGCGGAAGGGCAGCGACGCTATGTAGAGTCATTGTCCGCCTATGCGCGTCAGTTTCTCGGGCAGATGGATAAGCCGGATGTAGACTATATCGAGGGATTGTCACCGGCTATATCGATTGATCAGAAGACGACAAGCCGTAATCCGCGTTCGACGGTTGGTACGGTCACGGAAATCTATGACTATCTGCGGCTGATGTTTGCGCGGGCGGGACGTCCGCACTGTCCAAAGTGCGGTAAGCCGATTACGCAGCAGACGGTAGATCAGATGATCGATCAGATTATGACACAGCCGGAAGGTACAAAAATTATGGTCATGGCACAGCTCATACGCGGCAAAAAGGGTGAGCATCACAAGATTATTGATACGATCCGGCGTGAAGGATATGTGCGTGTGCGCATTGACGGAGAGATTGTTGATGTCAATGAAGAAATTAATCTCGAAAAGAACAAGAAACATACGATCGAGGTTGTTGTTGATCGTCTTGTTGTGCGCGATGGTATTGAGCAGCGTATGGCAGATTCACTGGAAACAGCATTGAAACTCGGTGATGGTGTCGTCTACATACAGATTGTCGATGGTGAACTTTTGATGTTTAGCCAGAACTTTGCCTGTGTAGACTGTGGTATCAGCCTGCCGGAAATTGCGCCGCGGATGTTTTCGTTCAATAGTCCGTTTGGTGCCTGCCCGGTCTGCAGCGGACTGGGGAATAATATGGAGTTTGATATTGACCTTGTTATGCCGAAAAAAGAAATGAGCTTTGCCGATGGTGTGTTCGCCGCGATTTCGCACAATCTTAATTCTTATGCGATGTGTCAGATTGTAGCGGTACTTAAGCAATATGGCTATACCGTCGACTCGATTTGGACCAAGGTGAATAAGAAAGTACAGGATATTCTGCTCTATGGATCAAATGGTGAAAAGTTTACGTATTTCTATGAAAATATGTATGGTGAATATAAGGAATATCACTCGGCGTTTGAGGGTGTTATGCCCTTACTGGCACGGCGCTACAGTGAAACAAACTCGGATACAATGCGCGAAGAGTACGAATCCTATATGAGTACGACGCCCTGCCCAGTGTGTCACGGAGCCCGTCTTAAGCCAGAGGTGCTCGCAATAAAGGTAGGCGGCAAAAATATCAGTGAGGTTACGGCGATGACGATACGGGAGTGCGATGCGTTTTTCCGTAATCTTGAACTTACACAGCGGGAGCAGAAGATTGCAGTGCAGATTCTGAAGGAAATCAATGCACGATTGGGCTTTTTACTCAATGTTGGTCTGGATTATCTCACGCTTAGCCGGGCGGCGGGTACACTGTCGGGAGGGGAAGCACAGCGTATCCGTCTGGCGACACAGATTGGCTCAGGGCTTGTGGGCGTGCTTTATATTCTTGATGAACCTAGCATCGGTCTGCATCAGCGTGATAATAATCGTTTACTGGCAACGCTTAAGCATTTGCGTGATCTTGGCAATACGCTTATTGTTGTTGAGCATGATGAGGACACGATGTATGCGGCTGATCACATTATTGATATTGGACCGACTGCTGGTGAAACAGGCGGCTATGTCGTAGCACAGGGGACGGCTGAAGAGATCAAGCAGGTGCCTGAGTCAATTACCGGACAGTATCTGAGCCGCAAAAAATATATTCCTGTGCCGGCAAAACGACGCAAAAGCAATGGGAAATGTATTGAGATCATCGGCGCAGCTGAAAATAATCTTAAGAATATACGTGTGAAGTTCCCGCTTGGTGTTTTTACGGTTGTTACAGGTGTATCCGGTTCCGGTAAGAGTACACTTGTCAATGAAATTCTTTTCAAGGGGCTTGCGTCACGTCTTTATATTGGCAAGGGTAAGCCGGGTAAGCATAAAAAAATAAATGGTGCTGAAAACATTGATAAGATCATCGACATTGATCAGTCACCAATTGGCCGTACACCGCGATCAAATCCGGCGACGTATACAGGAATCTTTGATACAATTCGCGAGGTGTTCAGTCAGACGAATGAAGCAAAGATTCGTGGATACAAGCCGGGGCGTTTTAGTTTTAATGTCAAAGGCGGACGCTGTGAAGCGTGCCATGGTGATGGTATCATTAAGATTGAAATGCATTTTCTGCCGGATGTCTATGTGCCTTGTGAGGTCTGCAAGGGGGCACGCTATAATCGTGAAACACTTGAGGTCAGATATAAGGGGAAGACGATTGCCGATGTACTCGAGATGGTTGTTGATGAAGCGGTTGAGTTTTTCAAAAACATACCGAAGCTTGCGCGTAAGCTTGAAGTGATTCAGGATGTTGGGCTTGGTTATGTTAAGCTGGGACAGGCCGCGACGACGCTTTCTGGTGGTGAGGCCCAGCGGGTAAAGCTCGCTACGGAACTTGCACGCCGCAGCACGGGCAAGACACTCTATATTCTCGATGAGCCGACAACCGGCTTGCATACAGCAGACATTCATAAACTACTGGGCATATTACAGCGTCTTGTTGAGGGTGGTGATACAGTCGTTGTCATTGAGCACAATCTTGATGTTATCAAGACGGCTGATTATATTATTGATCTGGGGCCGGAAGGCGGTGATAAAGGTGGTATGATCGTTGCCACCGGAACACCGGAAAATATTATCAAAGTGAAGGAATCTTACACTGGAAAGTTTTTGAAACCTCTGTTGGAAGAAGTTCCCTAAGAGTAGAGGGGCATTATTCTTTAGTAAACACAAGATAAAGAATATAAAAGGTTACTGTGGAATACACACTGTGATTATAAGCGTGGACATTTTAAACAAAAAATGGTATAATCAACGTAAGAAGAACTATGTAGTGAAAAGTTCTACAATTAGATAGCGGTGAAGTAATAAGATAAAAGGTCACTTTTGGGTGGCTTTTTATTTTTTTTATAGATATGCATATTAAATAAGTATGGATAATATGATATTTTAATGAAAGTGCGG
This sequence comes from Selenomonadaceae bacterium, assembly GCA_041669965.1. Taxonomy (GTDB): domain Bacteria; phylum Bacillota; class Negativicutes; order Selenomonadales; family Selenomonadaceae; genus UBA1792. The sequence goes on along the minus strand of JBAYAD010000010.1, from coordinate 13,010 downwards.
CAGACTGCCGTAAGGAAAGGAAGGGATATAGATGAAGATTAGGCTTGATAGGAAAAAAATAAATGTAGGGATTGGTTTTGTTACCGGCCGGAAAAATTTCAGGAATGTAGTCAAGAGCTATGTCTTCAACTGGAATGAAACGGGACGTGAGGAGAACAAAAATGTTGCACTGCACCTTTTTGCTGCATATGATTTAAAGTACACAAAGACAAAGGTCAGTGACTATAAGCTCATTGATGAAGAAATACTGGAAATTATGGATTCGGCTTATTATATCGGTGATTCATCGATTATCAGTGAGATCGAGTACTTGATGGATAAGAAGGTTGTCAGCCTGAAGGAAGCAAAGCTGATCTTTGGTGATGGCTATGCAAAGAAAAGAAATATGGTTCTTTATTTTGCAATCAAAAGCCGTATGGATTATCTTATTTTCCTGGATGATGATGAGTATCCTGTTGCAACGATAAAACTGGATGGAAATACGGTGTGGAAAGGACAGGAAGTTATTTCTACACATATCAGTAATATGGATAATGTCGATATGACAAATGGGTATCACTGCGGCTATATCTCGCCAATTCCGCAAATGGAATTTAATGAAAAACTGAGTGAAGATGATTTCAGGAGCTTTATTGAAGCGATTAGTAATGATATCATTAATTGGGATTCTATTAAAAAGAAAATGCAGGATGGTGGTGTAACCTATGCTGATCTTGCCATAACAAACAGCCCGGCAACAAAGGTTGTCGAGGCAGTAAATGGCATGAAGTTTATTTCCGGGGCAAATCTTGGATTTAATCTCAGGGATACGAAGAATGTGTTTCCATTCTATAATCCGCCGGGAGCCAGAGGTGAGGATACATTTTTGAGTACGAGTATTACAGAGTGCAAAGTATCCAGGGTTCCGTGCTATACGTTTCATGATGGGTTTGGTATGTATGGACATTTGACACAGGGGGTATTGCCGAAAAAACTGGAAAAAATGAAAGCGGATGCCGGCAGTAATACGAGGCGTTTTCTCAAGGCGGCGATCGGCTGGGTTCGTTACAAGCCACTTCTGCTTTATATCACGAAACGCGAGACGTATGACAGTGAAATTGCAGAGATGAAGAAAAATTTGGAACGGGCAATTCCCAAAATTTGTGATTATTTTGGTGATAAGCGTTTTCATAAAATACTTGATGAAATGGATTACTATGATAAGCATGTGCAAAAACATTTTCATGATTTTGAAGAAACACGTGTTGCATGGTTTAAAATACTTGCGTTTCTCCGTAAAATTTAAATGGATCTATTGGTAGGGATTTGTGTATATACGATACTTATCCGTTGTATATGGAAGCAGAATTTATGAAAAATTCAGGTATATTTATATAAAATAAAAGTAAAAAATCAGGCATCACTAGAAAAAGTGGTGCCTGATTTTAGGTTGAGCAAAAGTTTGCGGATGCGTTTTTGTGGTGCCTTCCAAATTATTCCTTTAGGCATAGTCGAAGCTTTGTTCTTCTTTTTCGCGCAGTATTGTGAATTCGTTTTTGTGGAATGTAAGTGTCATAGGCTCGGTGATAATAATCGTTTCATCAAGCGGACTTGGTTTTTTTATGGGGGTAATGACGGTGCAAGGTTTTCCCGGCGATGGAATAGCGATTGGGGCAGTTGTTTTGAGCGAGTATAGATGATTGTTTTTGAACTGCAGAGAATTTTTGTCGGCATGTATGCCGATAACAGCAGGATCAAAAACTTTGATCATACCAAGCGGCGTTTTGATTTTCGTGTCATTTGCGGGCTCGACTGATTCAATCCGGCCGTCATGATAAAGTGAAAATCCCGTGCGGATAGAGAGTTCACCAACAGACGTGTGCAGCTTAATGATTTCACCAGGTGCAAGTGTCAGACTGCTGAGTGCCCCATCTTCGTAAAAATGAAGACTGATGATCTTTGCGGTAAAGTCGCCAAAGGAAAAATGAAAAGCGAAAGGTACAGAGCGGGCAAATTCATCTTTTTCTGACCAGTAGCCGCTAAGCTTGCCGTTTAGCGGGAAAAGACGTTTGATCGCACCACTTTCATAGAAGGTAATAAATTCTGCCGGGAAAACACCAAGCGAGGTTTGCACATTCGTACTTTCATCCAGCGATAGTGAACGCAAGGTTCCGGCTGGGTAAAGAGTGAGTGATGCAATGTATTTGCGTCGCACTTCATCGTGATGATACTGTGGAATCGCAATGCCGGTCGGCAGGATCGCTGTTGGGAACGATAGTGGGCTTTTTTCTTTTACGATACAGGTATGAAGTGCACCATCGGGATAATATTCAGGGTTGATGCAGTCATTCAGACTGCCGTATTTTGTTTTAATATTCATGTTAATTCCTCTCTATATCTATACAAGTTTTTTTGCTGATTGTGGCCATGATGCCATTGCCATATTTCTTCGTACGAATGGAAAGTTCTTTCGTATACTCTGGTGTTTTGAGCCAGAGCGGCAGATGGGAGCAGAGAAGATTAAGCCGGATAAAAGGCGTATCATGCAGGAAAGACTGCAGCGCCTTTTTGGAAGAAATATCCGGGAAATGTTCCTGCAGCTGAATGAGGTCGAGGTGATAGACACCATCGCTTAAAGCGACTGGCGCGGTCGGAACAGGTGCAGCTGCCGATATATCATCCGATTGCCTTATATCAGCCAGAATCTTGTCAAAAGTATCTTCCTGTAGAGCGGAAATCTCAAAAATGCGGAAGCCCATACGATCAAATACATGATAAGCAAGACCTGTAATTGAGAGCCCGGCTATGATTTTGCAGTCGTCAAGCATTGTAATGAGATTGCGTATCTGATTGCGTAAAGCTTCCATGCTGGCAGCAGGAGCTATTTGAAAAGGGAAAATTTTTCTTTTCTGCCAGCCGGAAAGAGTCTGCTGTTCCCAAATGGTGATGGTCTGTACTTCATCCAGGGAGCAAAGGGTATCTTTATCCCCACAGAGAATGGCTATATTGTTTTTCATACGATCACACCTTTCGCTTTAAATCGATAGCAGAGAAATACAATGGCATGGCAAGTTCCTGCTCATTCATTGAGAAGGGTGCCTGCCACGCCATCGTAGATTCTGTCATGCTGTTTTTACTCTATAAAGAAATTATATAACATAAAAATGAATATACAATAAAAACAAGCAATGTATACAGAATATCTTCGATGTAATATTCAGGTCCCAAATTGGTGAGATGGTGATTATTTTGTAAAAACTTAAATTGTTAAGGTAAAAGTGCTGTGATTTTTAAAATTGAAAGCACCTGAATGAACCGTCGGAATTAACTGAAGAAAATGAAAAGTTGTATGAGCATCAGGTGATTGACAAGCGGGAACAAATCTTTTATAGTTACGGTATCGACAGAAAAACAAATCAACTTTATAGTTCAGAGAACAGCTGGAGGAAAGTTTCTTTCAGCGAGGACAGAGCAGTCCTGATTCCGAAAACGGAATCAGGACTTTTTTGTTTATCTGTAAATGAGCAGGCTGTCGAGAAAAATTGAATGGAAGAGATGGAGGGTTTTTTATGAGACAGGTAGCTATTTATGGTAAGGGTGGAATTGGCAAGTCGACGACGACACAAAATCTGAATGCCGGACTTGCGGCAATGGGAAAGAAAATCATGATCGTTGGCTGTGATCCAAAGGCGGATTCGACACGTTTGATTTTGGGTGGTCTTGCTCAGCAGACCGTACTTGATACACTGCGTGAAGAAGGCGATGAGGTCGACCTCGATCTCGTACTGAAAAAAGGTTATGCCGGTATTCGCTGTGTTGAATCCGGTGGACCGGAACCAGGTGTTGGCTGTGCTGGCCGTGGAATCATCACTTCAATTAATCTGCTCGAGCAGCTTGGCGCCTATGAAGAAGATCTTGACTATGTATTTTACGATGTACTTGGCGATGTTGTCTGCGGTGGTTTTGCGATGCCAATACGTGAAGGAAAGGCCAAGGAAATTTACATTGTCTGCTCCGGAGAAATGATGGCGCTTTATGCAGCGAACAATATCTCCAAAGGGATTCGCAAGTACGCACAGACGGGCGGGGTTCGTATTGGCGGACTTATTTGTAACAGCCGTAATGTTGACGGTGAAGCGGAGCTTGTTGAAGCCGTAGCTAAAGAAATGGGAACGCAGATGATTCATTTTGTACCACGTGATAATATGGTACAGCGTGCAGAAATTCATAAACAAACTGTTATTGAGTTTGATAATACATGCAGTCAGGCGGAAGAATACAGAACACTTGCTTCAAAAATTGATGGCAATGATAATTTCGTTATACCAAAGCCACTTACACAAGATCGTTTGGAAGAACTTCTTATGGAACATGGTTTGATGGATATTTAATAGAAGAGAACAGGATAGAGAGGGGTTTTATCGATATGCTTATGATCAGAGCGGTTGTCAGACCGGAAAAATCCGGAGCGGTGTTATCGGAGCTTTTAGATGCCGGCTATGTTGGAGTAACAAAAGAAGAAGTATACGGCCGTGGCCGGCAAAAAGGAATTGTTGTCGGTGAAGTACATTATGATGAGCTGCAAAAAGAACTGCTCATTATTATCGCAGAGGACAAGGACAAAGATGATATTGTCAAGATTATCATGAAAAATGCTAAGACGGGAGCAAATGGAAACTTCGGTGATGGTCGTATCTTTATCACACCGGTTGAAGAAGCATATACGATCAGCTCAGGTAAAGCAGGATTATAGGAGGGATTTACAGATGAAAGAGATTATGGCGTTTATACGGCTCAATATGGTAAATCCGACTAAGAATGCTCTGGCTGAGGCTGGCTATCCTTCGTTTACGTGCTCTAAGGCTGTTGGACGGGGCAAAAAAACATTGGCAACAGAAGCGATTCATGTCATTATGGAAAATGCCGGCGAACTGCCAGCAGATGAAATTGGCGAGCATTTGTCGGAAGGGGCGCGGCTTGTGCCACGCCGTTCCTTCTCACTCATCGTTGATGATGAGCAGGTTGAGTATGCAGTTAAAAAAATTATTGCAGTGAATCAGACAGGCAATCCCGGCGATGGCAGGATATTTGTTATGCCGATTGGTGAAGGCTACAATATTCGTACGGGTGAAAAACGAGACAAGGAAATTGACGGTTAGGAGGAAGCTATATGAACGAACGCGAGAGAATACTCGACAAATACTCCGCAAGAGTATTTAAAAATAGAAAAGATCATATTGTAGAACTGGACGACAGTGGTATGCCAAAACAAATTGCAGCCAACAGTCGTTCTGTTCCAGGACTTATGGTAAACCGCGGCTGCTGCTATGCTGGTTGTAAGGGCGTCGTTCTGGGGCCATTGCACGATGTTGTTGTATTGACACATGGCCCGATTGGCTGCGGTTACTATAGCTGGGGTACAAGAAGAAACAAGGGAAGAGCAGAGGATGGACGCAACTTCATGCAGTATTGTTTCTCCACAGATATGCAGGAACCGGACATCGTTTTTGGGGGAGAAAAGAAGCTCAAGCAGGCTATCAAGGAAATCGTAGAGATCTTTCATCCGGAATGTATTATGATCTGCTCAACATGCCCGGTAGGTCTTATTGGCGATGATACCAGTGCTGTTGCAAAATGGGCGGAAGAAACGTATAAAGTCAAATGTGTAGCCTATAGCTGTGAAGGCTATAAAGGCGTCAGCCAGTCCGCAGGACATCATATCGCGAATAACGGACTGATGAAGCACATTATCGGCAGCGGGGAAGCCAAGCCAGATAAGAAGTTTGCTGTCAATATTCTTGGTGAGTATAATATCGGTGGTGACGGTTGGGAAAGCGAGCGTCTGTTGAAGCTCATTGGCTATGAAGTCATCTCGGTGTTTACAGGCGATGGGAGCTATGAAAAGATAAAGAATGCGCATGTAGCAAATCTGAATCTTTTGCAGTGCCATCGTTCGATCAGCTATATTGCTGAAATGATGAAGACAAAATATAATATTGACTGGATAAAGATTAATTTTATCGGTATTGATGAAACGATTCGTTCCTTGAGGGAAGTTGCTGCATATTTCAATGATCCGGGTATAAATGCACGTACAGAAGAAGTCATTGCTTCAGAACTTGAAGAAATTGAAGAAGACAGAGAGTACTATCGTGAAAAACTCACGGGGAAAACAGCCGGAATTTTTGTCGGCGGCTCACGTTCACATCATTACCAGAATCTTTTAGCAGACTTTGGTATAAAGACGCTTGTTGCAGGCTATGAGTTTGCTCATCGTGATGATTACGAAGGGCGCGAGGTCATACCAGACATCAAGCTTGATGCGGATACGAAAAACATTGAACAGCTTACGGTAGAACCGGACAATCGCTACTATCATTTAGCTATCGACAAAGAACATTTTGATGCATTGAAAGAAAAAACGGATCTGGAATACTATGCGGGTATGTTTAAGGATATGGGTGACGGTACGATTACAGTTGATGATTTTAATCACTATGAAACGGAAAAACTTCTTGAGCTCTTTAAGCCCGATATCTTTTACTCCGGTATCAAGGATAAATATATGATACAAAAATCGGGAACACCTTCCCGTCAGCTGCATTCGTATGATTACAGTGGACCTTATGCCTGTTTCAAGGGCGCGATCAACTTTGCACGTGATACGTATATGAGTATTTTTACACCGGCGTGGAACTATATTACGCCGCCATGGTATAGTAAGCCGACACTGGAAGGCAGAATCGGCGCAGAAGCGATTGCGGGGGGTGAACAAAATGCTTGATGCAACACCAAAAGAAGTCAGCGAGCGTAAAGCGCTTCGTGTAAATCCATGTAAGACATGCCAGCCGGTCGGTGCTATGTATGCTGCACTTGGCGTGCATCGCTGTATGCCGCACAGTCATGGCTCACAGGGCTGCTGTTCCTACCATCGAACATTCCTTGCACGTCATTTTAAGGAACCGGCAATTGCCACGACAAGCTCTTTTACAGAAGGGGCCTGTGTGTTTGGCGGAGGCAGTAATCTCAAAAAAGCGGTAAAAAATATTTTTGATATTTATAATCCGGATATCATTGCCGTGCATACGACCTGCCTTAGTGAAACCATCGGCGATGATTTGAACAGCTACATTCAACAGCTGGAAAATGTACCAGAGGGTAAGATTGTTGTTCATACAAATACGCCAAGCTATGCGGGCTCACATGTCACGGGCTTTGGCAATATGATGTCTGGTTTTATCAAGTATCTGTCAAAAGCGGATGCAGTTAAAAATGGTAAGATTGGCATTTTCCCCGGATTTGTGAATCCAGGAGATATGCGTGAAATGAAGCGTATTGCTGGTCTTATGAAAACGGATTATATCATGTTTCCGGATACGAGCGGCGTGCTTGATGCGCCAATGAAAGATCACTATGAAATGTATCCAAAAGGCGGCACAAAGATTGAAGAAATTGTCGCACTTGGCAGCTGCGAAAAGGTACTGGCTCTGGGTGAAGTGACTTGTGCACCACCGGCGATGACACTGAAATCAAAGTGTGATGTTGATTTTGACAGCCTGCCGCTGCCGATTGGTATTGAGGCGACTGATAAATATGTTATGGCGCTTTCGCATTTCGCAAAAACAGAAGTACCAATAGCGCTTGAGGACGAAAGAGGTCAGCTCGTTGATGTTATACTCGATGCGCATCCAAATTTTAATAAGAAAACCGTTGCTATCTATGGTGATCCGGATACGGTACTCGGACTTGCTTCGCTCGTGTTGGAAATGGGTATGGTACCGAAATATCTTCTGACGGGTACACCAAATGAAGAATTTGTCAAAAAAGGCCAGGCATTGCTGGATAAGTTTGGAGTTGAAGGCTGTAAGGTCAAGGCTAATGGCGATTTGTTTGAGCTGCACCAGTGGATCAAGAACGACAAGGTTGATCTCATGATTGGGACAACGCATGGTAAGTATATTGCCAGGGCTGAAGATATTCCACTTGTACGTGCCGGCTTCCCGATACTTGACCGTTATGTGCATTCCTATATGCCGCTTGTCGGCTATCGCGGTGCAATGCGTCTTTTGGAACTTATCTGCAATGCGCTTATGGATCGTCGTGACCGTGATGCAAAGGATGAAGATTTTGAGCTTGTTATGTAAAATTAACTTGCATAATAAAAAAAACACGGTATAATGATTGTATAAATAGATTACAATTATCACAAAAAATCAAAGGCAGGAATACAATGGTGTATACCATTTGTTATTCCTGCCTTTTTTGTGTGGGAAAAGAGGGACAAACATGGGAACCGAAGTATTGGAAGAAAGAAAAAAATCAATTTTAACAAAAGACTTTTGTTGTTCCGGTGACGGCAGCGGCATAAGCTGTGAGAAAGCGAGTGTATCCGGTTCGGTAAGCCAGCGTGCCTGCGTATACTGTGGGGCCCGTGTTGTACTGAATCCAATTACAGATGCATATCATATTGTTCATGGTCCCATTGGCTGTGCCAGCTATACATGGGATATACGCGGCAGCCTCACAAGCGGCAGTACTATTTTTCGCAATAGCTTTTCTACGGATCTCAGAGAGCGTGATGTTATTTTTGGCGGTGCCAAAAAGCTGACAGCGGCAATTGATGAAATCGTGCAGCAGGAGTCACCACGGCTTATCTTTGTTTATGCGACATGTATTGTCGGTGTCATTGGTGATGATGTTGAGGCGGTCTGCCGTGAGGCAGAGGAAAAGTATGGCATACGCGTAATTGCTGTAAAAGCTCCGGGATTTTCCGGAACAAAGACGCTGGGATATAAGATGGCGTGTAACGCACTGATGCAGCTGATACGACCACATGCCGGGCAAGTGGATAAAACAAAGCGGCATGGCATTAACATTCTTGGCGATTTTAATCTTGCCGGTGAAATGTGGATCATTCAAAATTATTTTAAGCATATTGGCATCGATGTTATATCAACCTTTACTGGAGACGCATCCTACGATACCTTGATCAAAGCGCCGACTGCTGCACTAAATATTGTTCAATGTGCGGGCTCAAGTGCTTATTTAGCCAATGAGATGGAAGAAGAATTTGGCATTCCATTTTTGAAAGTCAGTTTTTTTGGTGTTGAAGATACGACGAATTCGCTGCTGCGAGTTGCCTATGCAATTGGCGATGCAAAGACAATTCGTCTGACGGAAGAATTCACGTCAAGCGAGAGTGGCAAGGCAGAGCTCTTTCTCAAGAAGTATCGTCCGCATCTTGAAGGACGACGGGCGGCCATCTATGTGGGTGGGGGTTTTAAGGCAATATCGCTTATCCGCCAGTTCAATGAAATGGGTATTCGCACGGTTGTTGTCGGCACGCAGACGGGTAAGCAGGAAGACTATGAAGTCATCCGAACCCTTGTTGATGAGGACACGGTTATTCTCGACGATGCGAATCCGGCAGAGCTTGAACGCTTCATGCAGGAGCAGCATGCTGATATTCTTGTAGGCGGCGTTAAGGAACGTCCGCTGGCATATAAGCTGGGCATTGCCTTTTGCGATCACAATCACGAGCGCAAGCATGCACTTGGAGGCTATGAAGGGGTAAGGAACTTTACACAGGAAATTAATCTGAGCATCAACAGCCCGGTTTGGGAATGTCTGCGGCCGGCTGCAGGACTATAAATCAAAAAATTGTAGAAATGATCTTATTATAAATGAAGGAGATGTTGACTGTGGGGATGAATTTTACGAATCTCAATGTAAATCCCTGTAAGATGTGTATGCCGATGGGGGCGGTGAGCGCCTTGTACGGCATTAAAAAGTGCATGTCGATTCTGCATGGATCACAGGGATGCAGTACGTACATTCGCAGACATATGGCGACACACTACAATGAACCGGTAGATATAGCATCTTCTTCGCTGACGGAACAGGGGACGGTTTTTGGTGGAGAATCCAATCTTCTCAAAGGACTGGAAAATCTTATCCGTTTGTATGAACCGGAAGTCATCGGTGTGGCAACAACGTGTCTGGCTGAAACCATTGGTGAGGATGTAGCTGCTATTATTTGCAAGTTTTATGAAATGCATCCAGAGTATGCAAATGTAAAAATTATTCCAGTGTCAAGCGCTGGCTATGCCGGAACACAGTATGAGGGTTTCTTTCGAGCACTTCATGCCGTCGTCAGTCATACGGAGATGCTGACTGAAAAGAATAATAAGATCAATATTATTACGGGTATGATATCACCAGCAGATACACGCTATTTGAAGCAGCTGCTTACGGAAATGGGGATTGACTATGTATTACTGCCGGATCTTTCGGAGAATCTTGATGGCGTTCATGCACAAGTCTATGAACGCCTGCCACAAGACGGGACATCACTCGCGGAGGTTGCACAAATGGCAGGAGCTCGTCATACGATTGAGCTGTCGACGTTTATTCAACCGGACTATTCACCGGCACAGTATCTTTATGAAAACTACGGTGTTCCGTTCACACAGCTTGATCTGCCAGCAGGACTTCGAGCGACGGATGCACTAATTGTAAAGCTGCAGGAGTTGGGCGGTATGGTGACAGATACGATAAAAAAAGAGCGCGGTCGTTATCTCGATGCCATGGTTGACTCACACAAATACAGTGCAATGGGACGTGCACTTGTCTTTGGCGAGCCGGATTTTGTCAAGGCGGTGGTAAATCTTTGCTGTGAAAATGGTGTTGTTCCGGTTGTGGCGATTACGGGAAGTGTCTGTAAGGGCTTTAAGGAAAATCTGGAGCCGGAAATTAAAAAGGCAGCGGAAATTTTATTTGTTGATGACTATAGAATCGAAGACGATGCCGATTTTGCCAGAGCGGATGAACTTCTTGTGGAGACAAAGGCAAATGTCATGATTGGCAACTCTGATGGGCGTCGTGTCGCAGCAAAGTACCAGGTTCCACTTGTACGCTGTGCTTTTCCGGTTCATGATCAGGTAGGCGGGCAGCGTATTCGTGTACTGGGGTATGAAGGTTCATTAGGACTGCTTGATCGTATAACGAATATTCTTCTGCTGCAAAAGGGATCAACGTTTCGGCAGAAGCTTTATGATAAATATTATACTGGGGAAAAACAGGAGGATATAGTGAAATCATCAATAGAAAAAGCTGCCATAACAGAAGCTGAAATGGCAAAAAAAACAGCTGAGCATCCGTGTTTTACGTGTGGGGAGGGAAAATATGCCCGTATCCATCTGCCAATTGCACCAAAATGCAATATTCAATGCAACTATTGTCTGCGCAAATATGACTGCCCGAATGAAAGTCGTCCGGGTGTTACAACGGAAATCCTTTCACCGGAAGAGGCTTTTGACAAGTATATGCAGGTGAAAAAGCGCATGCCAAATCTCAAGGTTGTCGGTATTGCCGGGCCGGGGGATTCGCTTGCAAACTTTGAGGCGACAAAGAAAACCCTGCAGCTTATTCGCGCCAATGATCCGGAAGTGACGTTCTGCCTGTCGACAAATGGGCTTATGCTGCCGCTTTACGCGCAGGAGCTCATTGATCTTGGGGTGACACATGTCACGGTAACGATTAACACGGTTGATCCGAAAATTGGTGCTAAAATTTATCATCATGTAAGTTATATGGGAGTTGACTACGTCGGTGAAAGCGCAGCGGGTATTCTTTTGGGAAATCAGCTTAGTGGACTCACATATCTTACGACACATGGTATCGTTTGCAAAGTCAATATTGTTATGCTCAAGGGCATTAACGATAATCATATTGAGACAGTTGTCAAAAAGATGAAAAGCATTGGCTGCTATATAACGAATATCATGCAGCTTATACCTGTCAAAGGCAGTGCTTTTGAGGATATGCCGCTTGTCAATCAAAAAGAAATCATGGCAATGCGACAAAAATGCGGAGAGCATCTTAATCAGATGTATCATTGTCATCAGTGCCGGGCAGATGCTATCGGTACGCTTGATAATGATGTATCCATTGAGTATCGTGGCTGCACAGCGACAGCAGAAAAGCTGACAAGTTCTCCACCACAGCAGCAACGCTTTGCCGTAGCAACGAAGAGCGGCATGCTCGTCGATCAGCACTTTGGTCAGGTAAGTGAGTTCTATATTTATGAAAGTGATGGCAAGCGTACACACTTTCTTGAACGTCGCAAGGTAAAAAAATACTGTCAGGGCAATGATGTCTGTGATGAAAAGATAAATCACATTGATCAGATTTTGCATACGATTGAGGACTGCAACAGTGTCCTCGCCCTGCGCGTTGGCGATGCTCCAATGAAAAAACTTGGCGAGATGGGTATTCGCGTTATTACGACCTACGACCGCATTGAGGATGCTGTAAAAAAAGCGGCAAATCAATAAGGGAATCTATCGCTGTAGTGCAGGGGTTATTTAGAGAAATAAGGAGGGGGTTCTATGAACATGTTGCTTACAGATTGTACATTTGCTTGTCTCGATTCTTATGAGACAAGTGCTGAGGTGCTTTGGCAGCTTCTGCAGAGCCTTAGCCGCCTCCCGATTACTTCTATTGAAATGACGGTGCCTGTATATAAAAAACTATCCAGCTATCGTTCGCTGCCTAAAAGCAAGAAGTATATTCTGCGAATTGATTCGACCCAAAAAGTTGATGCATATCCGGGATTTTTTGGCTATTCCATGACAGATCGCCAGGTACGTGAGGCGGGTGATTCTGGCTGTGAGTTCATATTTTTGCCGCGAGGGGGAACAGTGTCATTGCCCACGCAAGAAGCAGCGTATATGCGCTTTTGTGGGTTTGCTGATCTTGTTGGCATTCGTGCACGGCCGCGTTTTGGCGCTTTGCTTGCACAGGAAGAAGACAGCGAGCTGGATGCTCGCGATGATTTTGGCTGTGCGACTGCACTGACCGTTGAATGGTGTCGTATGGGTGGGAAACGCGCAGCCGTATCCTTTGCGGGAATTGGCGGTCACGCTTGTCTGGAAGAGGTGCTGCTGGCACTTCATTCAGAAAAAATGGTAATGATCGAAGAGAATATGATGGCTTTACAAAAAGCAAGCCGGTTGTTCTGTCAGATTACC
>JBAYAD010000009.1:0-25540 GCA_041669965.1 Selenomonadaceae bacterium | reverse complement strand
CTTAAAGTGGATGTAAAACCATTTCTAATTGCGCAGATTCTTGCTTCAAATATTGGTGGTGCAGCAACATTAATTGGTGATCCGCCCAATATTATGATCGGTAGTGCAGTAGGAATCGATTTTATGTCTTTCGTTACGAATCTTTCCGCAATATGTTTCTTTATTTTTATTGTAACATCATTATTTATTATTTTGATTTATCATAAAAAGCTTCACACAACAGAGGAGCTTAAGGCAAAAGTTATGCATCTTAATGCTAGAAATCAGATTAGTAATGCGAAGCTTTTGAAAAAATGCCTTTTTGCACTGGCTGTTACGATTTCACTTTTTGTTATGCATGGTGCACTTCATTTACAGACTGCAACAGCAGCACTTACAGGTGCAAGCCTGCTTATGATTATTACGATTTCTACGGATGAAGTGATGTTGGCGAAGGTTCTGAGCAAAGTAGAATGGCTTGCCATCTTTTTCTTTGCTGGACTGTTTATTCTCGTTGGTGCACTTGTTGAAACGGGTGTCATTAACATGCTTGCAGCGGAGGCAATGAAAATTACACAGGGAAATCTTACGTCGACAACGATGCTCGTGCTTTGGATGAGTGCGATTGCATCCGCTTTTATTGATAATATTCCGTTTGTCGCAACATTGATTCCTCTTATCAAGGATATGGGAGCAATGGGTATGACAGATCTTACACCACTATGGTGGGCACTGTCGCTGGGAGCCTGTCTTGGTGGTAACGGTACACTTATTGGTGCAAGTGCTAATGTTGTTGTTGCGTCGATTGCTGCACAGCGTGGACAAAAGATTTCCTTTATCAAATTTATGATGATCGCATTCCCTTTAATGATTTTGTCAATTATTATCAGCAGTGTATATATTTATTTCAGATATTTGTAAGAATTAAGAAAAGACCGTATGAGCAAAAGCTCATACGGTCTTTTTGACTGAATAAATATTATTTATATTTTGCTGATTTTTACTGAATCATATATATCCGTTATAGTTTTGTTCGGGCTTTTATCAAATTTGCTGACGAGGTAAATAGCAAACAGGGAAAAGCAAAATCCGGGGATGATTTCATAGAGACCGAAAAAAGCAAATTGTTTCCAAATCAGTACGGTAAGGCCACCAACAATGATGCCGGCCAGAATGCCATTGCGTGTGGTGCGGCGCCAGAAGAGAGCTGCGAGAAGAGCTGGCCCAAAAGCAGCGCCGAAGCCCGCCCAGGCATAAGAAACCATATCGAGAATGAGATTGTTTGGATTAAGACCAAGGAAAATGGCAATGGAGGCAATGACAAGGACGGAGGCACGGCCAATCCAGACTAGTTCAGGTTGGCTGGCATTTTTATGAAAAAGTGAGCGGTAGAAATCTTGGGCAAAAGCTGATGCTGCCACTAAGAGTTGAGAGGAGGCTGTGCTCATTATAGCGGCAAGTACAGCAGAGAGAATAAGTCCGGCAAAAAATGGAGAAAAAAGATTATTTGTCATAATGAGAAAGACGGTTTCTGTTTCGCTGCCTAAAAGGGCTGTAGATAAGTAAACTTTACCCACCATGCCGACGATAACAGAGGCAATAAGAGCAAATATGACCCAGGTCATGGCAATGTGTGTTGCCTGACGAATTGCATGAGAAGATCTGATGGCCATAAAGCGTACAAGAATATGTGGTTGACCAAAGTAACCAAGGCCCCAACCGAGAAGGGAGATAAGTTCAATAAAGGAAAGGCTGGAACCGTCTGGTTTTGAGAACGGGTTGAAGTATTCTGGATTTACGGTATAAAGTGCCGTGGCTGTTGTGGTGAAGCCGCCAAGTGTGTAGCAGGCAACAACAGGAACAATGATGATTGCAAAAAACATCATTGTTCCCTGAATGAAATCAGTCCAGCATACAGCGAGGAAGCCACCTATAAATGTATAAAACACAACGACAAAGGCTCCAAGGAAAAGAGCATATTCATATGGAATGCCAAAAATTGTATGAAAAAGTTTGCCTCCAGCAACAAAGCCGGAAGATGTATAAATAATAAAAAATATCAGGATAAAGATCGCTGGGATGACTCGTAGAAGATTGCTTGTGTCTTGGAAACGATTCTGGAAAAAATCCGGCAGGGTAAGTGAGTTGTTGGCAATTTCGGTATATTTGCGCAGACGGGCGGCAATAAAGTGCCAATTTGCAAAAGTCCCAAGGGCAAGTCCCAAGGCAATCCAACCGGCACTCAGTCCGGCTAGGTAGGCATAGCCGGGCAGCCCCATAAGCATCCAACCACTCATATCTGAGGCTTCAGCACTAAGTGATGTAACCCAAACACCAAGCTTGCGATTACCGAGAATGTAGTCTGACATATTACGTGTTCGACGATAAAAATAGATACCAATAAACATCATAAGACCGATGTAGAGAATAAAAGCTATAATAACAGGAATATTGTTTGTCAAAATAAGTCCTCCTTAAAGATGATAAATACAATTATACGTGAAATGCAGGAGAAAATGCAAGGTGCTTTTTCATTTTAGCGTAATGAAATGTAAAAGTTAACTTGTTGGCATAATTCTTTATTTATTATATAATAAGATAGAGAAGGATGATATGTAATCAGAGGAGCGGGTATTTGTTGAAAAAATATGATGTAATTATAGTTGGAGCAGGACCAGCAGGAACATTTGCGGCATATGAGCTTATAGAAAAACAACCGGAATTGAAAATTGTTGTGCTTGAAAGTGGGAAGGATATTTATCATCGTGTATGTCCACTTTCAACGGGGAAAGTGGATACGTGCATTAATTGCAAGCCTTGCAGTATTATGCGTGGTTTTGGTGGTGCGGGGGCATTTTCAGACGGGAAGTATAACTTCACGACGAAATTTGGCGGATGGCTTAATGATTATCTGGCAGATGATAAGGTTATGGCACTTATCGATTATGTCGATGAGATCAATATGAAACATGGTGCACCAGCTAAGGTTTTTAGTACGGAAAACAGTAATCTTGGCAAGAAGGCCTTGGAACATGATCTTCATTTGCTGGACGCACGTGTACGTCATCTTGGGACAGAGAATAATCTAAAAATGTTGGAGAAAACCTATGAATATCTTAAGAATAAGGTAGAGTTTCGTTTCAATTGCCCGGTAAAGACGATTTTGCCGGAAAAAGGCAGTGTGCAGATTGTAACGGAAGGCGGTGAAACGCTTGATGCGGATTACCTTATAGCAGCGCCAGGGCGTGCTGGTGCTGAATGGTTTACGAATGAATGTAAGCGTCTGGGGCTGGAACTTTTCAATAATCAGGTGGATGTCGGTGTGCGTGTTGAAGTACCAGATGATGTTTTTAATCATATTACGGACGAGGTCTATGAAGCGAAGCTTGTTTACAGAACAAAGCGCTATGGTGATCTTGTGCGGACGTTTTGCATGAATCCGCACGGACATGTTGTAATGGAAAATACGGATGGTATTGTGACGGTAAATGGACA
This sequence comes from Selenomonadaceae bacterium, assembly GCA_041669965.1. GTDB lineage: Bacteria > Bacillota > Negativicutes > Selenomonadales > Selenomonadaceae > UBA1792. Next base: position 22,066 of record JBAYAD010000009.1, on the reverse strand, counting down.
TTCTTATAGTGATCCAAAGCTGCAGAGTAAAAATACGAATTTTGCTCTACTTGTCAGCAATCGTTTTACACAGCCCTTTAATGAACCACATCAGTATGGTAAACGCATTGCGTCGTTTTCAAATATGCTTGGTGGTGGTATTATTGTACAGCGTTTTGGTGATCTTCTAAAAGGCCGCCGTACGAATGAACATCGTTTGGGTAAAAGCTTTACGAAGCCAACACTTAAAGCAACACCAGGAGATCTTAGTCTCGTTCTGCCAAAGCGTCACCTTGATAATATTATTGAAATGATTAAGGCACTCAATGAAATTGCTCCAGGTATGACAAATGATGACACGCTTCTTTATGGGGTTGAAGTTAAGTTTTATAGCTCGCGGTTGTTGCTTACGAATGAGCTTGAGACAAAAATTGGTAATGTATTTGCTGTTGGTGATGGTGCTGGTGTGACGCGTGGACTATCACAAGCGGGTGCCAGTGGTATTTATGTAGCTCGAACAATTCTTTCCCGTATAAAAGAGCATAAAAATGCTGGTGTATGAAAACGCCTCATAGTACTTTATTGGTTATGCCGATGTGCTGCTTCATGCGGATAAAAAATGCATAATGAAGATTGCAGTGCAGAAGCTTATTGGTAAAATACTGATTTTTATAGTATTTATGGTATACTTGAATACAATTGCACATCCGTTGACAAGCAGCGTATGCATGAGTATAATAAAAACATCAACAAAGCAAATTGGCAATGAAGCCTTTATGAATCCGGAATGGGTTTATTAGGGCTTTTTTTGTTTTCAGCTTTGTAAAGAAGTCTATTATAGTGCTAAATACAAAAGACAATGGCGTCTTGTTCGTTTGCATGCGTTTGCATGCAAATGTGCAGGGGGCTTTTTCTTTTAGAATGTTTTATGAAGGAGTGTATAAAAATGAGAAAGATAAGTACAGCAATTATAGCGATATTCATGTGTATGGTAATCGCAGCTCCAGTGGCACTGGCTGCAGATGGAGTGCCGGCAAAAATTGATACAGGGGATACGGCCTGGGTCCTTATAAGTGCGGCGCTTGTATTCTTAATGACACCAGGTTTGGGTTTTTTCTACGGTGGTATGGTAAGAGGTAAGAATGTATTGACGACGATTATGCAGAGCTTTTTTATTGTTGCATTAATTTCAGTGGAATGGATTATTATTGGCTATGCAATGACATTTGGTACAGATATCAATGGTTTTATTGGCAGTCTTGATAAAGTAGGCCTTACGGGTGTTGGCATGAATGTTCTGGCAAATGGAACAATACCAGAACTGGCTTTTGTAGCATTTCAGTGCATGTTTGCTGTAATTACACCAGCACTGATTACAGGTGCATTTGCTGAACGTATGAAGTTTGGTGCATTTGTTGTATTTATTCTTCTTTGGGCAATCTTTATTTATAATCCAATGGCGCATTGGGTATGGGGCGGTGGCTTCCTTGCACAGCTTGGTGCACTTGATTTTGCCGGTGGTCTTGTTATTCATATTCTCTCAGGTGTGTCCGGGCTGACAATTTGTCTTTTGCTTGGAAAACGCCATGGCTATGGTAAATTGCCTATGCTGCCGCATCATTTACCGATGACCGTACTGGGAGCGGCACTTCTTTGGTTTGGCTGGTTCGGCTTTAATGCTGGCAGTGCACTGGGAGCAAATGCTCTTGCAGCAAATGCTTTTGTTACGTCACAGGCAGCAGCTGCTGCTGCTACGCTTTCCTGGGTTTGCATTGAATGGATTCATAATGGTAAGCCAACGGTTCTTGGTGCAGCCAGTGGCTGCATAGCCGGTCTCGTAGCGATTACTCCGGCAGCTGGATTTGTTGCACCAATGCCTGCAGTGATTATTGGACTTGTTGGCGGTGTGGTCTGTTATACGGCTGTCGTTGTTGTAAAAGCCAGACTGGGTTATGATGATTCGCTTGATGCTTTTGGTGTACATGGTGTTGGAGGTACATGGGGGGCAATTGCAACGGGTCTGTGGGCAACAAAGAGTGTCAATGAAGCGGGTGCAGATGGATTGTTTTATGGTAGTTCGGATCTTTTGATTGCACAGCTTATTTCTATTGTTATTGCGTATGCGCTTGCGATTATTGGTTCTTATATTATATTTAAAATCGTTAGTGCATTCATGCAGGTGAGAGCCGATGAAAGTGAAGAAGTTTCAGGCCTTGATATTGTAGAACATGGTGAACGCGGCTACGCACAAGCAGTTATGACAGGGAATCCGCTTGGGTCGGTAGAAGCATCTGCGATGGCCATGCAGAGTATTGATATAAATAATAGGGCAGAGATTAGCTAAAAGGTTATATAACAAGGAGTGATAAGATGCGTAAGCTGACGAAGATCGATATCATTACGCGACCAAGCAAACTGGAGGAACTTAAAGAAGCCTTAAACAGCGTTGGTGTGACGGGGATGACAGTAAGTCAGGTCTATGGTTGTGGATTGCAGCAGGGGCACACAGAGATTTATCGCGGACGTGAATATGCGATGAATCTGCTGCCTGGCATAAAGGTAGAGACCGTTGTTTGTGAAGTACCAGTGGAAAGAGTTCTTGAGACAGCAGAAAAAGTTCTTAAGACAGGTGAAGTCGGGGATGGAAAGATTTTTGTCTTCAATGTTGAAAATGCTGTACGTATTCGTACGGGAATTGAAGGCGATAAAGCTGTTATGGATGAAAAAATAGTTCCTTTATCGTGAATTTGAATAAAAAGTCCTAAAAAAGAAGAGAATTATCACAAGAAGGTCATTATTTATCTTGAGATAGTTTTCTTTTTTTTGTATACTGTAGGTATACGCTGTATGTAAGTATAAAAATTGTGTAAACGGAATAATGATTCAAACACTAGAAAAAGCAGGTGAGATTTTGTGAAAAAGATCAAAGTAATGGTTGTAGACGATTCTAGAGTTAGTCGTGCTATGCTAACGGAAGTTCTTTCGAAAACAAATTTTGAGATTTGTGAGTATGCACAAAATTGTAGGGAAGCCGTTGAAAAGTATCCAGTAGCAAACCCGGATATTATTACAATGGATATGAATCTTCCGGATGCAGATGGAATGGAATGCAGCAGGCAAATTCTTGAAATCAATCCCAAAGCGAAGATTATCATGATCAGTGCCATGAAAGATGTAAATCTAATGATACGGGGACGTGCGGTTGGTATTAGTTCTTTTTTACAAAAGCCGGTGAATGCGAATCAACTCATGGATACTTTGCTCATGGTTTGTCAGAATAGAAAAGGGACGATTGAGGTTCTTAGGGAGTCGTATGTAAAGGCATTTGTAAAAGTGTTACAAAAGAGCTTGTTTAGTTTGGCAGGTGTGCACAGCAAGGTGAGTCTTTGTATTGATGAAAGTCGTGTTCTTGGTATCGATGGAATCGCTGTGATTGTTGGACTTACGGGTAATCCTGGAGGAAGAGCAATTGTGCATATGGATGTAAATACAATGAGAAATTTTTCCAGGATAATTATGGGAAAAGAAGACAGCGAAGAATTATCAGAAGAAGAAGCGCATGAATGTATTGAAGAGGCTGCAAACATTATTGTTGGCAGGGGTGTTTCCAGGGTTAATGACATATTTAAGGATAAGGAAATGCGAATAACACCCCCAGGAACGATTTGTGGAGCAAAGATTCGCATTGCGAATCCGAAGCTTACATCTTTTAATATTGTTGCCAAGACACGTTTGGGTGATTTTAAACTGAATATCGGATTTGCGGAGGGGGAATAAGAAATGGATGCGAAGCTGGTAAATCCATTTATGGATGCGTTTATGAATATTATGCCGCAAATTGGATTTCAAAATTTGAAAAGAAATAAAATTTCTGTACGGGATAAGGCGACATTGAGTCTTGGAGTTACTGTACTTGTAGGTTTTACAAAGGAAATTCGTGGAAGCGTTGCTTACAATATGACGGATGATACGGCTAAATTCATTGCTTCGACAATGATGATGGGGATGCCTGTTGCCGATTTCGATGAAATGGCACAGAGTGCAATCTCTGAGTTGTCGAATATGCTGACAGCAAATGCGGCAACAAATCTTACAGCAATGGGATTGGAAGTGGATATATCGACACCAAGTCTTTCTATTGGTGACAATTTTATGGTTAAGATCAGTAGTGAACAGTATTTATCAATTGAAATGGAGATTGATGGTCACGTTTTTGAGATAGACATTGCGGTACAATAACCTTTATATAAAATTGTAGTATTCTTTAGAGATAAAATAAGAATCTGCTGTATGCGATGAATAGTATCGTATGCAGCAGATTCTTGTTTTATGCAAGTTTTTTATCGTTGCTTGTCGAAATGGCAGGTTTGTCCAGGCAGTCAAACCGTGAGATATGACTACGTATAAACTTCTTTATTTTTTGTGGTGTTTGACAAAGTTCTCAATGCGGGCAAGAGCCTCAGAAATATTGGAAATTGAGGTTGCATAAGAACAGCGCACATAGCCTTCACCACAGGCCCCAAAAGCATTTCCTGGTACGAGAGCAATACGCTCACTCATAAGGAGCTCTTCGGCGAACATTTCAGAACTATACCCAAGAGAGCGGACGTTTGGGAATATATAGAAGGCTCCTTTTGGTTCGAAACATTCAAAACCAATCTTTGTCAGACCATCATAAATGAGATGGCGGCGCTTGTCATATTCGGATACCATTTTCTTCATGTACTTTTCACCATGGCGCAGTGCTTCAATTGCGGCAACTTGTGCCGTGATTGGTGCGCAAAGCATGGTGTATTGGTGAACCTTTGTCATGGCGGCAATGACGATTGGATTTGCAAGTGCATAGCCGATACGCCAGCCTGTCATTGCATAGGCTTTGGAAAAGCCATTCAAAAGAATTGTACGATCTTTCATGTGAGGTAGTGCAGCAAAGCAAATGTGTTCTTCATTGCTATAGGTAAGATCACCATAAATTTCATCAGAAATAACGATGAGATCCTGTTTTTCAGCGAAATCAGCAATTGCAAGCAAGTCTGCACGGCGCATAACTGCACCTGTCGGATTGTTCGGATACCCGATAAGAAGCGCTTTTGTTTTTGGTGTAAGATATTCTTCGAGTTCCGCTGGTGTGATGCGGAATTCGTTCTCAATCTTTGCTGGTACAGCTATAGGTATACCTCCGGCAAGAATAACACAGGCTTTGTAGGAGACATAGCAGGGCTCGGGTATAAGAACTTCATCACCAGGAGCAATAATCGCACGCATGGCGAGGTCGAGTCCTTCGCTGACACCAACTGTTACAAGAACGTCCTGGGCAGCGGAATAATCGAGGTCATAGCGATTTTTATGAAGCTGCACGATTTCCTGACGAAGTTCCAGAAGGCCGCGATTAGCAGTGTAGGAAGTGTAGCCCTGCTCAAGACCATAGACACAGCTTTCACGGATTGACCATGGTGTGACGAAGTCCGGCTCGCCGACGCCAAGCGATATCACATCATCCATCTCGGCGGCGATGTCAAAAAATTTGCGTATTCCGGACGGAGCAATGGCATTTACGGTTGGGGAGATGCAATTTTTCCAGTTCATGGTGAAACCACCAGCCTGTGATCGCGTTCTTTGTCATTTATAATGACACCGTCTTTTTTATAAGGCTTGAGCATGAAGTGACTGCGTGTTGTTGTGACTCCCTCAATTGTTGAAAGGCGCATAGCAACAAAATTTGCAACATCGCGCAGAGATTTTCCTTCAATGATGACAAGAAGATCGAAACTGCCTGACATAAGATAGACAGTGCGGACTTCATCAAAACGATAGATGCGTTCGGCAATGGCATCGAAACCTACTTCCCGCTGTGGAGTTACATTAACCTCAATAATGGAAGTAACCGTGTCATCACCAAATTTTTCCCAATTAATAAGCGTGGAATAGTTTAAAATGACCTTATCCTTTTCCAACTGCTGTATTTGCTGGTCTACTTCATATTCGCTGCGATGCAGCATGGAGGCAAGCTCACTTACAGGACGGCGGGCGTCATGTTCCAAAAGTTCCAGTAATTCTCTCATAAAAATCCCCCTATCTCTTTAATATATATTTTTAAAAGAAAACAAAAAAAGCCCTCATCCAAAAAGGACGAGGACAATTGTTCCCGTGGTACCACCTTAGTTGAGCCTAATGGCTCACTCAATACCGTTAACGCTGGTATGCGGCAGGATTTTATCTCCAGAAGGAGACCTGCAGCTCGTGAGCAGCTTTCCATTTTTGTTTTTAACGATTCACAGCAATCATCGTCTCTCTGAAAAAAAATCAAAAATGTACTCTCTCAGTCATTGCATATATTTCTCTATGATAATATCATAAGTAATAGCAATATTGCAAGAACATTTTTCTGGAAGGGAAAAACATATACAATAATTGTTAAAAACAGTATAATAATGGAACAATATGTTAGATTACAAGTAATTGTTACTGTTTTTGTTTTTATTGCTGACAATTTTCGGCGACACTTGTCTTTTTGAAAAAGAATTTTAAAATGTATGATTTCAATCATTGCATATATTTGTATATTTGTATAAAATAATATTATAAGCAATAAGACTGTTTTGTGAATGCAAAAGGAAGCGATTTTTAATGATTGTTGGCAGTATTGATAATATTGGTGCGGAAATTGTAAAATATTCGACAACTGTACAGAAAGCACTGACGTTTTTACAAAACCACGATTTTACGAAAATGGATGTGGGAAAGTATCCGATTGATGGTGATCGTGTTTTTGCACTTGTACAGAGTTACAATACGCGTGTTTTAGCTGACTGTAAACCGGAAACACATAAAAATTTCCTCGATATCCAGTATGTGGTGAAGGGAAACGAATACATGGGCTGGTGTGCATTGGGTCCTGCTATTGAGGTTGCTGAAGCCTATGATGCTGACAAAGATGTTGCTTTTTATAAGGAACTTATTCCGGAAAGTAATATCCTTTTATCGGCGGGGGTCTTTGCCATTCTTTATCCAAATGATGTGCATCGTCCCGGCGGTGCTGCCGAAGGGAAATCTTCATCAGTAATAAAAGTAGTTGTTAAAATTGCTTTAGATACCTTATAATAGTAGCCAGATGCGGTGGGATTTCATGCACTGTTGAATAGAATTGCTTTGGTGACATGTACCAATTTTGCTCTTGCAACGAATCAATTTTTTGGAGGCTGGTAATTTCATGACTGTAAGAAGAATTTTTGTAGAAAAACGGCAGGGGTTTTTTGATATTCCTGCACAGGCACTTTGTTCAGATCTTCGGGAAAGCTTTGGCCTTACTGATTTGAAGGCAGTTCGTATAATTAAACGTTACGATATTGAAGGCTTAAGTGATGAGGAATACCGCCAGACAAGATCTATTGTTTTTTCGGAACCACCGGTGGACATTGTTTATGATGAAGTCTTGCCGAAATTTTCGAATTCGCATATGTTTGCTGTAGAATATCTGCCGGGACAATATGATCAGACAGCAGACTCAGCTGCCCAGTGTGTACAACTTGTTACGCAGAAAGAAAGACCTGTTATCACGACGGCAAGAGTTATCGTTCTCGTTGGTGATATTGATGATGCTAATTTTATAAAGATCAAAGAGTACTGTATCAACGCAGTAGAATCAAGAGAAGCTTCTCTTGAAAAGCCGGAGACACTGAATATGCAGCTTGAAGTACCAGCAGATGTAGAGCTGCTAACGGGTTTTGCGACGATGGCAGAGGGGAACCTGCGGAATTTTATGACTGAACGAGGGTTCGCTATGAGTTTTGAGGACCTTCAATTTTGTCAGACATATTTTCTTGATACAGAAAAAAGAGATCCGACGATTACAGAACTCCGTGTAATTGATACATATTGGTCTGATCATTGTCGTCATACGACGTTTACGACAGCAATTGATCTTGTCGATATTGATGAAGGTTATTTTGCATCTTCAATTGAAAAGGCTTATCGACAGTATTTGCAGGACAGGGAAGAACTTTATACGAAAAAACGTGATGTCACACTTATGGATATTGCTGTTATTGGTATGAAGGCGTTGCGGAAACAGGGAAAGTTGGAAGATCTTGATGCATCGGAGGAAATCAATGCCTGCAGCATTGTCGTAAATGCAGATATTAATGGAAAAAATGAAGAATGGCTTGTCATGTTTAAGAATGAAACGCATAATCATCCGACGGAAATTGAACCGTTTGGTGGTGCAGCAACATGTCTTGGCGGCGCGATCCGTGATCCGCTCTCGGGAAGGTCCTATGTCTATCAGGCGATGAGTGTGACAGGTGCGGCAGATCCGCGCCGTAAGGTATCGGAAACACTGCCTGGTAAGCTGCCACAGAAGAAAATCGTTTTAGGTGCAGCATCAGGATATAGTGCGTATGGCAACCAGATTGGTTTGGCAACGGGGCAGGTAACGGAAGTTTATCATGAAGGGTTTATGGCGAAGCGTCTCGAAATTGGCGCTGTTATTGCTGCAGTTCCCAAATGCAATGTAGTACGTGAAGTTCCGCAGGTGGGCGATGTCATTGTGCTTGTTGGTGGTCGTACGGGCCGTGATGGCTGTGGCGGAGCAACGGGATCATCGAAAGAGCATACGAAAGAATCTCTTTCGTCCTGCGGTGCAGAAGTTCAAAAAGGAAATCCACCGACAGAACGTAAGATTCAGCGAATGTTTCGAAATCCGATGGTGAGCCGTATGATTAAGCGCTGTAATGACTTTGGTGCCGGAGGTGTGGCAGTTGCTATCGGCGAGCTTACCGAGGGCCTCATCATTAATCTTGATAAGGTGCCAAAAAAATATGAAGGACTTGATGGTACGGAACTTGCGATTTCAGAATCGCAGGAACGTATGGCGGTTGTTATTGATGCCGGTAACCTGGATGATTTTATAAGATATGCTGATGGGGAAAATTTGGAGGCGACGATGGTTGCCCAAGTTACGGCTGATGAGCGTTTGCTTATGAAGTGGCGCAGTAAGGATATTGTAAATCTAAGTCGTGCTTTTCTTGATACGAATGGTGTGCGTCAGCATGTTAATGTAAAGGTTACATCACCAGATGAAAAAAATTGCTATTTTGATAGAATCCCGTTAGCGGTAAAAAAGTGTGGCAATGATCTCGAAAAGGCATGGCTGGAAAATTTAAAGGATCTTAATGTCTGCAGCCAGAAGGGGCTTGCGGAACGCTTTGACTCGACGATTGGTGGTAATACCGTTCTTATGCCATTTGGTGGCAAGCATCAACTGACACCAGTTGAAGGTATGGTTGCAAAACTGCCGGTACAGGGTGGAGAAACGACAACGGCTACGGCGATGACCTTTGGTTTTAATCCATATCTTATGGATTGGAGTCCGTTTCATGGTGCGGTCTGTGCAATTGTTGAAGCAGCAGCGAAAATGGTGGCACTTGGCGGCAGAAGCGATAAGATTCGGTTGACATTCCAGGAGTATTTTGAAAGCCTGGGCAAAGACAGTGAAAAGTGGGGCAAACCTTTCAGCACGCTTCTTGGTGCACTGCTTGCACAGCATGCGCTTGAGATACCGGCAATCGGAGGGAAAGACTCCATGTCAGGAACTTTTATGGACCTTACAGTGCCGCCTTCAATTGCAGTTTTTGCCGTAGCCGTGATGAAAGCGGAGGATGCAGTTTCACCGGAATTTAAGTTTGTAGGCAATAAGGTATATCTTGTACCGGCCTCGTATGATGAACAGAAACTGCCGGTATTTGCAAAGTTGAAGTCGAACTTTGCCAAGGTCAGCCAACTTATTAGTGAAAAAAAAGTATTTGCGGCACAGAGTGTAAGAATCGGTGGCATTGCGGCGGCTGTTACGAAAATGTGTCTGGGTAATGGAATTGGCTTTACCTTTGGTCAAGGTGTTAAGAAAGAAGATCTTTTCAAATGCAGCTATGGCTCGATTATTCTTGAAATTTCTGATCAGACGGATGTAGCAACAATCCTTGCGGGAACAGATTACTATGAACTCGGTAAAACAGTGGCTGTTCCCAGCATTGTCTGTGGACATGCAGTCATCAGTATTGCTGAAGCAGAGAAAGCATATTGTTCACCACTGGAAAAAATTTTCCCGATGAAAACAAAAGAAAACATGAAGGCGGCAACTTCTGTGCTTTATAAACAGGGCAATAAAGTTACTGCAGAGATATCTTATGCAAAGCCGCGTATTTTTATCCCGGTATTCCCAGGAACAAATTGTGAGTATGATTCCGCTCGGGCCTTTGAACGAGCTGGCGGCGTGGTTGATACACTTATTGTGCGCAATCTTGTACCGGCATCTGTTGAAGAATCGGTTGATGCAATTGTCCGGGGCATTCGGGCATCACAAATAATCATGCTGCCAGGGGGATTCAGTGGCGGTGATGAACCGGATGGATCAGGCAAGTTCATTGCGGCAATGTTTCGTAATCCACGCATCAAAGAAGAGGTCATGAAGCTTTTGCAGAAGAGAGATGGACTGATGCTTGGTATTTGTAACGGTTTTCAGGCGCTTATAAAGCTTGGTATTGTACCATATGGTGAGATTCGTGATCTTGGTGAGGATTCACCGACGCTTACGTACAACTCGATTGGACGTCATGTGTCGTGTATGGTGCAGACGAAGGTCGTATCCAACCTTTCACCTTGGTTTAATAATGTCACGGTTGGTGACGTTCATACGGTTGCTGTATCCCATGGGGAAGGGCGTTTTGTTGCGGATCATGAGGTTATCGCATCAATGCGTATCCGTGGACAGATTGCGACACAGTATGTTGATGCGATTGGCAATCCATCGCTTGAGATTCCGTATAATCCGAATGGTTCTGTCAATGCGATTGAAGGTATTACAAGTCCGGATGGACGCGTACTGGGTAAGATGGGGCATTCAGAGCGTATTGGCGAAAATATATCGGCAAATGTTCCGGGCAGAAAAGATCAGCAGATCTTTGAAGCTGGTATTCGGTACTATAAATAAAATAGTAAGAATAAAAAAGGATGTTGTGAAAAAAGCAGCATCCTTTTTGTTATTTATTGGTAAATTGTTTTTAGATTGGGGGAAAACAGGCTGCAGACTTGACTTTATCTGTAAAATGTGATTTTATATTACTATGAGTTTAGTATTACTAAACAAAAAATGCAATAAAAATTTTTTAGAGAAGGGTGTTTATGGAAAAAATTGGCGGTAAACTTAAGCAGATGCGTGTGCAGAAAAACCTTACACAGGAAGAACTAGCTGACCGTTGTGAACTGTCCAAAGGATTTATATCGCAAGTCGAACGGGATCTGACATCGCCGTCGATTGCGACGCTTGTTGATATTCTTGAGTGCCTGGGATCTAATCTGCGTGAATTTTTTGCCGGAGGACAGGATGAAAAGGTTGTATTCAAAGCAGCTGATGTTTTTGAAAAAGAAAATCCTGAAATGGGACAAAAAATAAAATGGCTGATTCCAAATGCACAGAAGAACACGATGGAACCCATTCATTTAACCTTAACTGCTGGAGGTCGCACGGATATTGAGCTTCCACATGAAGGTGAGGAGTTTGGCTATGTTATAGGGGGAACTGTTTTTTTACATCGGGGACAAAATAAATATAAAGTGCAGAAAGGTGAAAGCTTTTATTTTATACCGGATACAGAGCATTACATATCGAATGCGGGCAAGTATACAGCAATTGTATTATGGGTAGCATCGCCACCAAGCTTTTAAGAAAAAGTGCAGATCTACAAAGAAAGAAATTGAACTCATAAATCAAGTTAATCGTAGTAAAATTTTTGATAAAAATATGGGATTGAAAAATATGAAGAAAATCAATACTTTTGTGAAAATATTGAATATAGGATAAAGCATCAGCAGAAATGCAGGGATGTAAGTATAAAATAAGCGAGGCTGTAGACAATCGATGAAGGTCGATTGTCTACAGCTTCGCTTCGTAGTAAGAAAAGGAGGAGTATCTGTTTATTTTGTTGGAGAAGTATCTTTGTCGAACACAACGTTATAAAAAGTTCCATTTTCAAGATAATTAATTTCCATTGGCTTTACATTGTAAAAATGCAGATTGCGGAAAATAAGGTCTTTATGTGGCATTTCGGCTAATCCCTGGACGGTTATACATGGACCACCTGTTTTATCGATGCTGCAGTTTTCAATGGTAATATTCTTAAATTGCCCTGGAGCGGTTGCTTTTTTATATTCAATAACGGAATTTGGATCGAAGTAGCCCGAGGTAAATATAAAAGCTTGCTGACCAATGTCTTTCAAGGCATTATTGCGGAAAATAATATTTCTGGCACCGCCACCCATAGGCGGTGTTGTTTTGGCACGAAAACCAATATCTGTTTTTTCCATGATATTGTCTTCTGCAAGAATTTTTTCAATCCAGGCGCCCGTGTGACTGCCAGTAACAATTGCACCATGACCATGATAAAAATAGTTATTAAAAATCCAGCTGTTTGATGTGGGCTGTTCTTTTGCCGCAGCAGCACCCATGCCGGCAGCAAAGTTCATACCATCATCACCCGTGTCAAAATAGTTATTCATGACAACAAGCCCCTTGCTGAGAACTGATTCGATACCATCACCATTATTGCAGTTAAATGTCTTGATGGTTGCATTGTTTACCGTAATATTTTGGCATTTAATATTGACAATCGTATGGTTAGCTGGATTTTGAAAAGTAAGACCGCCACCATAGTAGATGTTTTTTACACCGCGCAGTGTGATGAGATTGGAACGGCGCGGATAGGCTTGCTTAAAGGTCATGCCAGAGGCTATGAGCTTTTCCACCTGACTTTTTGCGAGTATGCCAATATTGAGAACATGGTTCGGGTCATATACCCCGTTTTTATCAGTTTTGTTATTTGCCTTAGAATAACTTCCTGTTTTTGTTTTTGTCCAACCGTTGCCATCGATGGTGCCACTGCCAATAATACGGATGTTTTCGATAGGAACATCATCGGTTGAACTGGCATTGATAAGGGCATAGTAGCGATTGTCTGAATAGGAATAAAGTTTGTAGTTGAAAGGATAGGCTGCAGGATATTCCGAGCCAAGAAGTATTCCGCCTTTTGCAACTTCAAGTGTCATATTGCTGTGCAGCCAGAGAGCGCCGCTCTTATAAGTTCCTGACGGAATAAGGACAGTGCCGCCTTTTTGGCAGGAATCAATCGCTTTTTGAATCGATTTTGTATTCATCGTTATACCATCGCCGACAGCACCATAGTCCGCAATATTATAAATTGGTGATAAAGCAGCTGTCTTTTGGACAATACTTTTGCTGTCAGATGATTCTTTACCCTGTGCATCAACGGAACGTACGGTAAAGGTATAGGATGTGTTAGGCTGCAGACTTTTTACCGTGTAATTGTGCAAGGATATTTTTTCTGCATGCTGATTATCTGCTGCAGCATAAAAAGCATGAATATGTTCTGTAGCGGCTGTAGCCGGTGCTTCTTTTGTATTGCCGATACATGTATCATTCATATAGATGTTGTAGGAAGTAATATCGTTATAATTCGGGGGCTTTTCCCAAGTAAGAGAGAGTGAAGTGCTATCATAAGCCAATGCGGGTACTGTAAGATTTTGTGGCGCACTTGGATTTGCACTCACAGACAGTGCAGGTGAAAGTACAAGTGCCAGAGCAAGACCTGACAATGTGTGTTTCAGATGTTTTTTCATAAGAATACCACCTTACTACTTTATTTAAATTATTTTAGTCCAGTCTGTTTGTTTTGTTTTATCAGAAGAAGTATTCAACCTGTGTGCGCAGCCATTTTTCACTTGTTCTATCAGAACCGGTAAGGTCTTCGCTTTGCAGCCAGCGCGTTGTCCAGAGAATGTTTTTTGTTGGAACATATTTATAAATAAGCTGCCAGCCTTTACGGCCATAGGTATTGCTTTTAACATCAAAAGAGGATTTAATATAAGAAGCCTTTTCCAAATGAATATAATCAAGAGAGACAGACCATGAATGCGGTATGGTTTTGTCCGCGAGATGATAATTAAAACCAAAATTATAACCAGTGTTTTCGGCACTTCTGCTGGATTTTGCATAGTCTGCACCAAATGTCAGATCCTTTGTGAGTTTTTGGTCAAAGGCAATTTCACCGATGTTTGTGTCTTCGTATTCTTTTGTGCCAGAGACGTATCTGCCATTACCCATTGTATGATAGAAGGCACCGTAGAGAGTTGTTTTGTCTGTAATCGGGTAGGCTGCATCAATCTGGAAGTAGTTGATGCCAAAATTTCCCGGGTTGACATCTGATTTATTGATGCCGCGATCATCTATCCATGTGGTGTTCGTTGTATCACGCGTACTTGAATTATAATCGGGTTTACCATAGGTTACGTTTACCTTTGCTTTATTACCGAAGCTGTAGGTAAGTCCTGTATAGTATTCATTCATGACCATGCTGTTGATTTCACCGGCTTTATCCCGGCCAACTTTTAAGGTGCCGCTGCCGAGTGGACCTTTAACATAGAGTCGTGACATATCAAACTGACCATTCGTGTTTTCCTGACCACCGCGATCCTGTCCATCACCATCACGGGCGCCGACAAAACGAACGAGTGCGTTCCAACCGCTGCCGAGTTGTGTTTTACCGGTTAACTCATAATAGTAAGATGTGTCCTTAACGCCTGTGCCGGTATAGTCACCTCTTTTTTGATTGCTGTCTGTTTTATGATCATAACGGATACGGGCTTCCCCGCTCCAGATAACTGCATCTGGTTTTTTTTGTTCGGTAGCTTTGGCGATGTCGCTTGAATGAATGACAGGCGCTGTACCAACGCGTACATGCATGTCACCGAGTTCATCTTTGAATTCGTTTTCAAGGCTGAGAATTTGTTCTTTGTCAGTATCATTAGCCTTACTGATGTTTGACATAGCTTTGGCAGTGAATACAGCCATTTCATAACGTGTCAAAGGTCTGTCTTTGCGAAAGTCACCTGCGTTGTAGCCATCAATCAAGCCATCCTGTACAAGTGTATCAATGGTAGAATAAGACCAGTTGTCGAGTGGGATGGAGGCAAATGGATTATCTGTTGCTGCAAATGCAGCACTTTCCATACCCAAAGCGATCATAAATGCTAAACTCATTGCTAATTTCCTTTTTTTCATTCTTTCTTCTCTCTCCTTTAATTTCCCCTGGTATTGTTTTAGTAAATTACTATTGCTAAATCCCTTCTCTAAAAGTATAAACAAATGATAACTTTCAGTAAATTGAACATATTTAGATAAGTCTGTAATATATTAAGTTTTTTTCGTTTTTTACGGTAAAATATCTAAAATAAACAAATATCAATAAAATAATGTGAAAAAGATTGCCAAAAAGAAAACTGGAAATTAACGCTGATTGAGCTTTTGTTATATTAAGAAATAATGTAAACATAAATAATAAATGTATGGTGAAATGTAACTGCTTATGATTTGTACTTATTTAACTAAATATTATGTAAAATAAAATGACAGAATATTTTTATAAAATAACACAGGTTTTAAGATGCGGGGAAACTATATATAAGCAGGTTTTGAAATAGTGCTTAATCCTTTTGATATCAAATGATTAAGCACTGTTTATGTAAAGCTGAAAACAAATAGTAAAGTGCAAAAATTGATTGATTTTTTTGATATAATTTAACTGAATAAATAGATAACAATAAAATAATAATAAATATCTATAAAATAAAATACAAAACAGTATTGAAATTTTGATAAAATAAGATTAAAATAAAGAGAGTGATAACGAAAGAAACAGAAAAGAGGCTGTTAGTATGGACGCAAACAAAAAGGCAGATGTTGTTGTCATTGGTGGCGGTGTCACGGGAACAGCTATTTTGCGTGAGTTATCGAAATACGAGCTCAAATGCATTTTAGTTGAAAAAGAACCGGATATTGCTTCGGAAACGACAAAGGCAAATAGTGCAATTCTCCATGCGGGTTTTGACGCAAAGCAGGGGAGTATGAAAGCAAAAATGAATATAGCTGGCAATAGATTGTATCATGAGCTCAAGCAAGAGCTGGATCTTGATATAGAATGGACGGGCTCCCTTGTTGTTGCAACGGATGCAGTAGAAATGGAAACGGTGAAGGAACTTTTTACACGCGGCAGAGAAAATGGTGTTGAAGGGTTGGAAATCTGGTCGGCAGAGCAGGTACTTAAGGCCGAGCCAAATCTCAGCAAAGAAGTAAAAGGTGCACTTTGGGCGCCAACTGCCGGTGTTTGCTGGCCGTTTGGAATGGCAATCGCCTTTGCGGAAAATGCTGTGATCAATGGAGCTGAAATTGTACGAAATTGTACGGTTGAAGGCTTTGATGTTATAGATGGAAAGATTTGTGGCGTCAGTACAAGTCAGGGAACGATTCAAACAAAATATGTCATCAATGCAGCCGGTGTTCATGCAGATGAAATCAGTCGTTTGGCTGGTGATAACAGCTTTACGATTCATCCACGCAAAGGCGAGTATGTTCTTTTTGATAAGACTGCACGTGAACAAATGGTGAAAGGGGTGATTTTTCCGACACCGAACAAAACATCGAAAGGAATTCTTGTGTGTACGACGACACATGGCAATACATTTGTTGGTCCAAACGCACAGGATATGGATGATAAGGAAGATACAGCGGTTACGCCGCAAGGCATGCAGGAAATATTAGTATCGGCACGCAAACTTTTGCCCAATATACCAGTTGGTGCAGCGATTACGGAATTCAGTGGGATTCGTGCTGTATCCAGCACAGGTGATTTTATTTTGGGAGAATCTGAAAAGGTCAGTGGTCTTATTCATGCAGCCGGCATACAATCACCAGGGCTGACATCGGCTCCGGCAATTGCAGAATACATTACATCGGTTGTTTTAAAGAAAGAACCTGCTATACAAAAGAAAGCGGATTTCAAAAGAAATCGCCCCAAACATAAGATGTTCCAACGCTTATCACATGAAGAACAGGCTGAACTTGTAAAGGAAAATAAACTGTATGGGCGTGTGATTTGTCGGTGTGAAACCATAACGGAAGGCGAAATAATGGATGCAATTCACCGACCTTGCGGAGGACGGACCGT
Source organism: Selenomonadaceae bacterium (assembly GCA_041669965.1). GTDB lineage: Bacteria > Bacillota > Negativicutes > Selenomonadales > Selenomonadaceae > UBA1792. The sequence continues at coordinate 5,018 of JBAYAD010000009.1, read as the reverse complement.
TGATGGTGTCAAGCGCCGAACAAGAGCAGGCATGGGACGCTGTCAGGGTGGTTTTTGTGGACCGCGTATTACGCAGATTTTGTCACGTGAACTTGGCATACCTGTAACGGAAGTACGGAAGGAAAGTGCGGATTCCCAGATGTTTTATGAGAAGAATCAGAAGAGCGGAGGGAATGAATAATGAGAAATTTATATGATGTAGTGATTGTTGGCGGCGGCCCAGCCGGACTTTCTGCCGCATACAGTGCATATCAAAATGGTGCGAAGAAGATTCTTGTTCTTGAACGTGATCGTGAACCGGGTGGAATTCTGCAGCAGTGTATCCATAATGGTTTTGGTTTGCACCACTTTAAGGAAGAACTCACGGGCCCTGGCTATGCACGGCGCTGTATGGAACTCGTCAAGGATAAGCCGGAAATCGAAATACTTGTTGATACAATGGTGCTTGATGTACAGTCAGATAAGACGGTTATTGCCGTTAATCCGGAAAAAGGTCTTATGACGATCAAAGGGAAAACGATTATTCTTACGATGGGCTGCCGCGAAAGAACGCGTGGTGCAATCCGCATTCCGGGTGAACGTCCGGCGGGTGTATTCACAGCGGGGGCGGCACAGCGAATGGTTAATATGGAAGGTTATCTGCCGGGTAAAAAAATCGTTATCCTCGGCAGTGGTGATATTGGTCTTATTATGGCGCGTCGCATGTCACTTGAAGGCTGCAGAGTACAGGCTGTTCTTGAAATCTGTCCTTTCTCCAATGGATTAACACGTAATATTGTACAGTGTCTCAAGGACTATGATATTCCATTGTATTTGTCACATACGATTACGAAGATTAAGGGGAAAGGGCGGGTCGAAGGAATTACAGCTGCCAAAGTAGATGAGAAAATGCAAATAATCCCAGGGACGGAATTTGATATTGATTGTGATACGTTGTTATTATCGGTGGGCCTTATCCCGGAAAATGAACTTTCGCGTGGGTTGAAGCTTAAGATGCATCCCCTTACGAATGGTCCGATTGTTGACCAGCATCGCGAGACAAGTATAGAGGGAATATTTGCCGCTGGGAATGTTGTTCATGTCCATGATCTTGTTGATTTTGTGTCGGAAGAAGCGGAAATTGCTGGTAAATATGCTGCAATTACGGCAAATGGTGATATGAGAGCGAAAACACAGGATGTTGAAATACAGCCCAGCGAGGGTATACGTACGTGTGTACCACAGCATATTGCTGTGTCTGAAGCAGGCGAAATCGTACGTCTTTTCATGCGTGTGCGGCAACCAATGCGCAAAGTGAAACTGGAGGTCGTGTCTGGTGGAGAACTACTTTTTACTAAGCTGCTGCCAGTTGCAAAGCCAAGTGAAATGATAGCAGTTAATCTGCCGGCAGAAAAAGTGAAACAGATAAATGGTATGATTCAGGTTGCCATTAAGGGGGTGTAAGCATGGCAGTAGAAAAAAAAGTATTGACCTGTATTACCTGTCCAATTGGTTGTGAGATAACGGCTGAGCTTACAGATGGTGCAATAACATCAGTTACGGGAAACAGCTGTCCGCGTGGGGAAAAATACACAAGGGAAGAACTCACTGCGCCACGCCGTATGTTAACCTCTACGGTCCGGCTCGAAGGCGGCAGAATGCCGTTGCTGCCAGTTGTATCGGAGAAAGCTCTCCCAAAAGAAAAAATTCTTGCCTGTGCGGAAGCACTGCGCAGTCTTAGAGTAGAAGCACCGATAAAAGAAGGTGCTGTTGTATGTGAAAATATCCTGGGGCTTGGTATCAATATTCTTGCAAGCCGGGATATGGAACGTGTGTAAAAAAATGTATTCATGTTATAGCTATGTTTATTAGGTATATGATATGGTATCCTTAAAAAAATAAGGAGGCTGCTTTATGCGAAGAATAGTATTGTTGTGTTCAGCCGGGGTGTCGACGAGTCTGCTTGTAAAAGAGATGCAAAAGGAAGCTAAACGCCTGGGATATGAATGCAGTATAGAGTTTTATCCGCTTTCCAGAGCAGAAGAAGATTCTGAGGCAACCGATGTTTTTCTGCTTGCGCCACAGGCTGCATATGCTCTTGGTGAGATGAAGCTAAAATATCCCGAAATTCCCGCTGCAGTTATTCCACAGGAAATGTATGGCGAGGCTGATGCTGTCGCTGTTTTGGATTTTGCCCAGAAAATAGTGGGAGATTATTGAGCGGTAAAAGGGTTTAGGTGTTGTTTAATCAAAAAAAATTATTGTGAAAAGTGTATACCATATCATTTATTTATACGATCTCGTTCTTTGTACGTACCTATTTGGATATTCTGTCGCACTTGTTATTATCGGCAGTGCAGACAGGGAATCCAATAAGTGTAAATTAAAAGGAGGACTTTGAAAATGGCAAAACAGTATGTAATGGCAATGGATGCAGGGACGACAAGTAACCGGGCAATAATCTTTGATAATAATTCAAAGGTTATCGGTGTATCACAAAAGGAATTCACACAACATTTCCCAAATACGGGCTGGGTAGAACATGATGCAGAAGAAATCTGGAGCACGATGTCGACGGTTATGAAAGAAGCCGTGGAACAAGCTGGTATTGCTGCCAGTGATATTTCTGCAATCGGTATCACGAATCAACGTGAAACCGCTGTTGTCTGGGATAAAAAAACAGGACGGCCGATTTACAATGCAATTGTCTGGCAGTCTCGTCAAACTTCTGAAATATGTGAAGATTTGAAAAAGCGCGGCTTAACAGAAGAGTTTAAAGAAAAGACAGGGCTTGTTATCGACGCATATTTTTCTGGTACAAAGGTCAAATGGATACTTGATCATGTAGCAGGGGCAAGAGAACAAGCAGAAAATGGCGAACTTTTATTTGGTACAATTGACACATGGCTTATTTGGAAACTTACGGGTGGGAAAGTACATGTCACAGATTATTCAAATGCATCACGCACGTTGATGTTTAATATCAGAGAGCTTCATTGGGATGATAAGCTGCTGGAATATTTGACAGTTCCAAAGTCAATGCTGCCAGAAGTTCACTCTTCAAGTGAAGTTTATGGTAATACAATCCCGTCGATTCTTGGAGCAGCTATACCAATTGCAGGTGCGGCTGGTGATCAGCAGGCAGCTCTTTTTGGCCAGACGTGTTTTGAACCGGGCATGGCGAAGAATACGTATGGAACAGGTTGTTTCATGCTTATGAATACAGGGACAAAGATTCATACATCTGAAAATGGTCTTGTTACAACGATTGCCTGGGGTCTTGATGGAAAAGTTGAATATGCACTTGAAGGCTCAATCTTCGTTGCGGGTGCAGCAATACAATGGCTGCGCGATGGTATTCGTCTGATTGATACAGCACCAGATTCTGAATGGGTTGCCAAAAAGGTAAAAGATACGGGTGGTGTTTATGTAGTACCGGCATTTGTTGGCCTTGGCGCACCTTATTGGGACATGAATGCGCGCGGTATGATTATTGGCATTACGCGCGGTACGACAAAAGCACACATTGTTCGTGCAACACTGGATTCGATGGCATATCAGACCCGCGATGTGCTCAGTGCAATGGAAGCGGATTCACATATCAAACTTGCGGCACTCAGGGTAGATGGCGGCGCTGTAGCGAACAATGTTCTCATGCAGTTCCAGGCTGATTTGCTGGGGGTTCCTGTAGATCGTCCGCAGATTATTGAAACAACAGCTCTTGGTGCAGCTTATCTGGCGGGACTGGCTGTAGGTGTATGGAAATCAAAAGACGAGTTGAGACATACGTGGAAGCTGGATAACCGTTTTGAACCGCAGATGCAGTCGGAAGAAGCAGATAAACTTTATAAGGGCTGGCGTAAGGCAGTAAAACATTCTATGCACTGGCTTGATGAAGATTGATAATTGTTAAAAAGTACCTCTCAGAAAAATTTTTAAGTGTTTTATTAAATTATTATTAAAAAGCAGGAAAGAGGGACGGACATGGACAATTTATTAGGTGAGTTTTTTGGAACGATGGTACTTATTATATTTGGGGCTGGTGTCTGCGCAAACTGTAGTTTGACAAAATCAAAAGGGCAAGGCGGAGGCTGGATCTGTATAGCAACAGGCTGGGGATTTGCAGTTCTCATGGGAGTCTACACATCGGTCTCCCTGGGTGCGCCGCAGGCGGATCTCAACCCGGCTGTTACGCTGGCAAAATCATTTATCGGTATCTATACGGTATCACAGGTGATTACGACATCGCTTGCGCAGATCGCAGGAGCATTTTGTGGTGCAGCTATTGTTTGGCTGGCATATCTTCCACATTGGGCAGTAACCGAAGATAAACCAACAAAGCTTGGTATATTCTGCACAGCTCCGGCAATCCGCAGTGCAGGTGCGAATTTCCTGTGCGAATTAATTGGTACGGTAGTTCTTGTATTCCTTATTTGGGCAATCTTTAATAAAGCTAACGGTCCTTTGCCACCGGCGTTTGGTCCATATCTTGTTGGTATTCTGATTTGGGCAATTGGCCTTAGTCTGGGCGGTCCTACAGGGTATGCAATCAACCCGGCTCGTGACTTCGGTCCGAGACTGGCACATGCAGTATTGCCGATTGCTGGCAAGGGTGAATCAGACTGGGGCTATGCCTGGGTACCAATTCTTGGTCCGCTGGCTGGCGGCTGTGTAGCCTATGCCATTGCAGCAGTGATTCATTTAGTTTGATATATCGTTATTTGTAAAAAAATACGTATTTACGTTGTAGACATAGGACATAAACTAAAAATGTTTATGTCCTAGAGTCTTTTTGTGGTTTTATAATGATGCATTTTATCTGAATATATTATTAATATGGGAGGGATATAAATGAAAAAAATTATCAATGAGGTAGATAAGGTTGAAGAACAAATGACGCTTGGTCTGGTTAAGGCATTTCCTAAAAAATTGAAGAAACTGGATTGTGGAACTGTTATTGTAAGAGCGGAAAAAAAGCAGGGAAAAGTTGCTCTTGTGAGCGGCGGCGGAAGCGGCCATGAACCGGCACATGCTGGTTT
>JBAYAD010000008.1:0-25665 GCA_041669965.1 Selenomonadaceae bacterium | reverse complement strand
ATTATCGGTGCCAATGGAATCTAAAAAAGCTGACTCCTATACAATATAGAAATCAGCTTTTGATTGCTTAATACACTTTTTATTATTGTCCTTGACAAAGGGTCCACTTTACTCATTAACATGGAGCAGGACAATCTTTTTTTGTAGTCACAATTTTGTGTAATAAGGCAGTAGTTATTTTTTGTATTATGAAAGATGAGTGGAACGCAAGGCTTGTATATAAGAGCCAAGTCTGCCTTCGGAGATAAGCAAACCAGAAAGTGTGAGCAGGATACCAATAGCTGCCAGCGGTGTGATTTGCTCTGAGAGAATAAGAGTTGAACAGATGACGGTAATAACTGGTACAAGATAGATATAGATACTCGTCCGGACTGCACCGAGAATATTTACGGCAATGGTCCAGGTAACAAAACAAAGAGCAGAAGCTGCCAGCCCAAGAAAAAGAAGATTGCAGAGAACAACGGTATTACTAAAGACAGCTATATCAGGATGAAAATCAAAGATATAAAGTGCAGGCAGCATGAAAAGCAGACCGTAAAAAAATATATGACGTGTAGCGGCTACAGCTGGATAGCCATAGGCACTGATTTTGCGGGTTAGAATGGAATAAAAAGACCAGACAATAGCAGCTCCGATAGCAAGCAGATCGCCAAATGGATCAAGGTGCAAAACGCTGCTGCTGCTAAAGGTAATAAGAGTAATGCCTGTTATAGCGGCGGCGAATCCGATGAAAAAAGATAAACGCAGACGCTCTCCTTTAAGAAACCAATGAGCAAAAAGTGCTGTGAAAAAAGGTGAAATCGAGATAATAACACCGACGTTTGAAGCAAGAGAATACGTAAGTGCAATGTTTTCCAATAAATAATAAAGCGTGATGCCACAAAGCCCTGCGGCGGCAAAAACAAATTGCTGCTGCTTGTCCCTTATCTGCAATCGATGTGGATAGGCAAGATATAAGGCAATAAAGCCAAGTATAAATCGTGAGAAAAGAATTTCGATTGGGCTGAGTGCTTGCAGCAAAATTTTTGTCGAGATAAAGGTCGTTCCCCAGACAAAGACCGTGAAAGCAGCTGTAAGATGACCGGTAAGCATTTTATTTTGCTCCATAGATTTCTCCTTTATTATATAGTATGTATCGATTTTTTATCGAAAATCGACTGGTATTGTCCCGGGGTCAGCCCGATAGATTCTTTAAACCGATTAGTGAAATGACTTTGGTCAACAAAGCCAGTCTGCAAAGCAGAATCAAGTGGTGCACTGCCTTTTTCCAGCAATTTCTTTGCTTCGTTGATTCGTATGGTTTCCAGATAACGATAGGGAGTAATACCCTTTATTTTTGTAAACGCACGAAGCAGTGAATACTTATTCATTTGTGCGATACTGCTTAATGTATCAAGTGATATATGTTTCGGATAGTGGCTGTGGATATAATCACAGACCTTATCAGTCTTTAAATGGAGACCTGATACATAATCCGGCGGCAGCAGTGGCGCTTTCTGATCAGCAATGAGCTGTTCAATCAAAGAAAGAAAAAACTCTTCTTTATAAAGATTGGCTTGCCCGTCCATGATAGCCTGATGCAATTCCTTGAGATAAAGAACTCTTTTGCTGCCTGAAGTTACAGTTTGTCTAAACTGTGGCAGAGTAGTTGTGCCGGTTATTTCTTTTACGGCAGCCTGCATAATGGCGGATTCGATATTAAGGCAGCAATAGTCAAGTGCCTGCGAATCAAGCTGCTCACATGTATGGTTATCTAAAGGATTAAAAAGCAGCAAGTCACCGGGACGGATTGTATACGTCTTGTTTTTGCAAGAGAGACGACGGTTCCCACTTTCGATAAATCCGATGACATAATGTTCATGGAAATGGTTTGGAAATTTTTGCATGATACCTTTGAAACGATATGCCTCAACCTGTAGTTCCTTATCAAAGCGTACGGTACGTTCTTCAAGTGACAAGAAATCGTCTCCTTTATTCTCAGTGTAGCATAGTTAGAAAATATTTTCTTGTATAATATTGACAGAAACAAGATGAAAACGTGTTCATTTTTAATTTAAAAGCAATAGTACGGATATGTGAAAACGGATTATTATGTGATAAAACAAAAAACACTTAAAAATTATCTAAATATACGTTGGTAGGTATATGGGCTTTGATATCAATGTGGTTAACAAAAGAGTAAGGTATTTGCAAAATGCAGAATAAAAAACGTGATTTTTTAGCGAGGGAGATTTTTCCTCGCTGTTTTTGTTTTGCCGTCAATTCATATAGTTTTTTTAGGTTGCTGTGGTGATGCGGATTACTGTGTGTAATAAAATGCATGATTTGTAATTGTTTAAACTAAACAAATTTAGACAAAAATAAACTCATTAGATAAAAAATAGTTGATTTTTGTTTATTTAAATGATATTATAAACATGTTGCAAACATATATGAACAAATACAAACAAAAAAACACTATTAGGAGGGGTTTCAGTGAAAGTAGCATTAGGAGCAGATCAAAAAGGATTTGTATTAAAAGAACATATTAAACAAATACTGGTTACAAAAGGCTATGAAATTGTCGATTTTAGTAAAAAACCAGCAGAAGATTTTGTCGATTCATCATTAGCAGTTGCCAAAGCAGTTCTTGGTAAAGAAGCTGACCGTGGCATTATGTTTGATGAGTATGGTGTAGGTTCACATATGGCAAGCAGTAAACTAAAAGGCATGATCAGTGCGAATGTAACAGATGAAAATTCAGCACATATGACACGCCGTCATAATAATACAATGGCGATTGCTTTGGGCGCAGGAATTGTTGGTGAAAAGCTGGCTGAAAGCCTTGTTAAAGAATATTTAACAGCAGATTATGATGGAGGACGTCATCAGGTTCGTGTCGATATGATTTCGAAAATGTTATAAGAGGGAGAGATAAAGTTTATGATTATTGCATTAGGATGCGATCACATTGTTACAGATATAAAAATGAATATCTCGGATTATTTAAAAGCTAAGGGATATGAAGTATTGGATGTTGGCACATATGATTTTACCCGAACACATTATCCAATTTTTGGCAAAAAGATTGGTGAAGCCGTTGGCAGTGGTAAAGCAGATCTTGGTGTTGCGCTTTGTGGGACAGGCGTCGGTGTTGTGACTTCAACAAACAAGAATATGGGCGTTCGTGCAGCACTGGTTAGAGATGCGGCGTCGGCAGTCTACGCAAAAGAATATTTGAATGCCAATGTTATCGGCTTTGGTGGAAAAATTGTTGGCGAAAATCTTATTTTTACAATTATTGATGCTTTTTTAACAGCGAAATATCAGTTGACGGAAAAAAACAAAAAAATTATTACAAAAATTGATGCAATTGCAAAAGATGAAGCTGGACAGACGGGTAATGAACATTTTTTTGATGAAGAAGAAAAGAAATGGGCGGCAGGTTACTATCACGATTAAGAAATCAATAGTAGAGCGTAATGGGTTTATTCTGAGGAGGATATAAAATCATGCATGAAATTTTATCAACAAGACAGATGTTGCTGGACGCGCAGGAACAAGGGTATGCGGTACCAGCATTCAACATTCATAATATGGAAACAATGCAGGTAGTTGTTGAGATTGCCAGCAAAATGCGTTCACCTTTGATTATTGCGGCAACCCCTTCAACCGTTGCCTATGCAGATCGTGATTATTTAGTGGCTATGGCCGGTGCGGCTGCCAGGCAGACTGATATACCGATTGCACTGCATTTAGATCATCATGAAGATGTGTCGGATATCAAACAATGCATCGATGCAGGTGTTCGTTCGGTTATGATTGATGCCTCACGCGAAGTGTTTGAAAAAAACATTGAAATTGTTAAAAAAGTTGTTGATTATGCACATAAATATGATACAACGGTAGAAGCTGAATTGGGTAAACTGGTTGGACAAGAAGATGACTTAGTTGTGAAAGACAGTGCGTATACAGATCCTGATGCAGCGGTTATGTTCGTTGAGAAAACTGGTATTGATTCGTTAGCAGTTGCTATTGGTACCGCTCATGGGCTTTATGAAGGCAGACCACATCTTGATTTCGATCGGTTAAAAGCTATTAGAGCTAAAGTGAATATACCATTGGTATTACATGGAGCGTCGGATGTTCCTGATGAACTAGTACAGCGGACGATTTCCATGGGTATCACCAAAGTCAATGTTGCAACAGACTTAAAGATACCGTTCTCAAATGCGGTAAAGAAATTCTTCCTGAAAAACCCGCAGGCGAATGATCCTCGTAAGTATATGACACCGGGTAAAAAAGCGATGGCAGAAGTTGTTGAACATAAAATTACGGTTTGTAACAGCCAGAATCGTTATTAATATTATTTATTATGCTTGACTGTTTGTGCATAGCTGTTTAAAATTTATTTATTGGCATTGTTTATTGTGCTTATAACAAACAAACCAAAATAAACAATTTTAGACAGGAGGATATAGAAGATGCTAAGAAGAGAGCGTCTGGTTAAAGTAGAGAGTATTGTCAATCAAGAAGGAATTGTCATGGTGGCAAATCTTGTGAATAAATTGCAGGTATCGGATATGACGATTCGTCGTGATTTGGCTGAGCTGGAAGGCATGAGTAAAGTAATTCGTATTCATGGTGGGGCACAAAGCCTGGATTATAATAATCAGAAAGAAGTGCCGCATCGTGAAAAGAAAGCGATTCACCATGCGGAAAAGCGTGCAGTTGCAAAAGCAGCGGTATCATCTATACGTGAAGGCGATACGATTTTTCTGGGTACAGGTACTACCGTTGAATTAATGTCGGAGTTTTTGAAACTGTTGTTTATCAGAGTCGTTACGAACAGTTTACCCGTTTTCAATGCTTTTCGTAAACAGCATCCTCAATATGAAAATATTTTGATTGGGGGTAATTATCGCGAACGCACAGGCGCATTTGTGGGCAGTATCGCAAATCTGGCTTTGGAAAAGATGCGGTTCAGCCGTTCGTTTGTTGGCGTAAATGGAATCAATAAAGAAAACATATTTACATCAAATATGGATGAAGGAACAACACAGCATTTGGCCATGAATAATGCAAGTAAACGGTATATTCTGGCAGACTATCATAAACTGAACAAAGAAAGTTTTTACGAATTTTATAAAATTAAAGACATTGATGTTCTGGTTACAAATTGTGAAATTAATGTTGAAACAACGAACTATTACGAGAAATATATAAATCTGCTGCTGGCAGAACCGGTACAGGAGGCGGCTGTGGAAAGTGGAGAAGAGAAGTGGAGCATTAATGAACACGGTGAATGAACTGTTTAGTGAGGATTGTGTGTTTGTTTCGTCACAAAGCACGAAGGAAACAGTGGTAAAAGAAGTTGGCACTAAACTGTTGCAAAAGAATCTTGTTACAAATGAGTTTGTAGAACAAGTGCTGGAGCGAGAAAAATCATATCCGACCGGTATTGATTTGAAGGTTTTGCAGACGGGTTTACCTAATGTAGCGGTTCCGCATACAGAAGCCGTTTATGTTAAGACACGAATGATAGTGCCAATAAAGCTGACAGCACCCATGCGGTTTTATAATATGATTGATCCGCAGCAATCTATGGACGTGTGTTTCCTCTTTATGATATTAAACAATCAGGCAGATGAACAGGCTAATGTTTTAGCGGCTATTATGGATTTTATTACACAGACGGATGCGGCAGAAATGAAGCAGTTCTTTGCATTAAATGATACAGCAAAAATTTATGCTTTTTTAACTGAAAAATTCAAAATATTAAAATCTTAAAATTAAAGAATAAAGTGAGGTAATTGAAAATGATTAAAATTTTAACAGCTTGTGGTGCTGGCGTTAATTCCAGCCATCAAATCAAAGATGCATTAGAAAAAGAAATGAGTAATCGTGGCTATGATGTGCAGTGTGAAGCTGTTATGGTCAAGGATGTTAATGATGAAATGCTCAGCAAGTATGATATTTTTGCACCGATTGCTCAGACAGATGCAGCTAAGAATACAAATATGCCAATAGTAGATTGTGGTCCAATTCTTTATCGTATACCAGCTATGGCTGTACCAGTGTATGACGCTATGGAAGCAGCTATCAAAAAACTTAAAAAGTAGTGTGCAGCTTATCTGATTAGAAGAAATTGGTTGTTTGTGTTTTTAGTATAGAGGTCTTATAAAAAATAAGGAGATGTTTGTTTCATGAATGAGTTGATTTCGTTTGCAAATATTGTGTTTACACCTTTTATCAATTTAGGTGCGGCACCGTTGATGATGGTCGTCCTAACCCTTGTTGCAATGCTTGTCGGTGTTAAATTTAGTAAAGCACTTGAAGGTGGGATCAAACTAGCGATCGCTTTAACAGGTATTGGCGCTATTATCGGTATACTGACAGGTGCGTTTGCTGTTGCTTTACAAGCATTTGTCAAATCAACAGGGATTTCACTGACAATCACAGATGTTGGCTGGGCGCCGCTGGCAACAATTACATGGGGTTCTCCATATACACTTTATTTCCTGCTCGTTATGGTTATTGTCAATCTTGTTATGTTGGCACTTAAAAAAACCGATACGCTGGATGTAGATATCTTTGATATTTGGCATTTATCTATTGTTGGCTTGTTTTGTATCTTTTCTGGTGCAAATCTCTTTGTTGCTACGGTTTTGGTCATTTTTATCGGGGTTCTGAAAATTATCAATTCTGATCTTATGAAACCGACATTTAATGATTTGTTGAATGCCCCAGATACGAACCCGATGACAACTACGCATATGAATTATATGATGAATCCTATTATTATGGTAATGAATAACATTTATGATGTATTGTTCTTTTGGCTGGATAAGTATGATTTTGATGCTGCTGAACTCAATAAAAAAATTGGATTTTGGGGCAGCAAGTTTGCAATCGGCGTTTATTTAGGTGTTTTTATTGGTTTGTTGGCACATCAGGACGTAAAATCAATTTGTGGCTTGGCGTTTACAGCAGGGGTCTGCTTACAATTGTTTTCTCTTATTGGTTCGTGGTTTATTGCTGCGGTTGAACCGCTATCACAGGGTATTACAGACTTTGCAAACAAAAGACTCAATGGCAGAGTATTCAATATAGGTCTTGACTGGCCGTTTATCGCAGGCCGTGCTGAAATGTGGGCTGCAGCTAATGTACTTGCACCGATTATGTTGCTAGAAGCATTGGTACTTCCTGGTAACGGTCTTCTTCCGTTAGGCGGAATTATTGCGATGGGCGTTACACCCGCTCTGTTAATTGTTACCAGAGCTCGCGTTATCCGTATGATTGTTATAGGGGCTTTTGAATTGCCTGTATTCTTGTGGTCCGGCACTTTGATCGCACCGTTTGTTACAGCTACAGCTAAGGCTGTTGGCGCTTTCCCCACAGGTATTTCGGCAACGACATTAATCTCGCATACAACGATGGAAGGCCCTGTAGAAAAATTTCTGGCATTCTTTGTTGGGAATGCAGCTAAAGGTGATATACAGTATATTATGTATGCGGTTATTGCACTGGTTGTTTATTTCGGATTGTTTGTTTGGTATGCAAAAAAGATGAAAAAACGTAATGCGATCTATGCTGCAGCTAAAGCAACTAAAAATTAACAAACGGTTTGTTTACGTTGTGTAAAGCGAAAGATAAAATGGATGCTGCAAGATGGATTGCAGCATCCATTTTATACATTATGCACATATTAAATGGAGGTAAATAATATGATTTTAGTATTGAATATGAATGCATCAGTTGATAAAAAATATGTACTCGATAAGTTACCCAATGATACGGCTGTACGTGCAGCAAGTGTGCAGAATACACCAGGAGGAAAGGGAATTCATGCAGCGAATATTATGACAATACTTGGAGAGAACTGCGTTGTTACAGGATTTGTTGGTGGCTATAATGGTGATTTCATTGTAGAGAGTCTAAAAAAATATGGTATAAAAAGCGACTTTGTAAGACTGCCAAGTGGCGAGACACGCTGCTGCCTGGCCTTTATGACAGCTGATGGTGCGCAGAGTGAGGTTCTGGAACCGGGACCAAGTGTTCCGGTCGCAAGTTTGCAGGAATTCTATGATAAGTTTGATATGTATCTTGATAAAGTGACGGCAGTCGCTGCATCAGGGAGCGTACCACAAAATGTTCCAACTGATGTCTATGCAAAACTTATTGCGATGGCACGGGCAAAAGATAAGAAGTTCTTCCTTGATACAAGTGGTGTGCTTTTACAGGAAGCAATCAAAGCTAAGCCATACTTTATCAAACCCAATCGTGATGAGGTCGAGGCAATAACAGGCCGGAAAATGGAAACAAAAAAAGATGTTATTCAAGAAATTAAACAATTCATGCAACAGGGCATAAAAATACCAGTCATCTCGTTGGGAGCAGATGGTGTATTTGCAGGATATGAAGGCAAAATTTATAAAGTAACTGTAATGAAGATTAAAGCTGTCAATGCAGTAGGTTCAGGTGATTCTTTTGTGGGTGGTATGGTAACAGCCTGTGAACGAGGCTTGTCCATTGAAGAAAGTCTCAAGCTTGCATCGGCTTGTGGTACAGCAAATGCAATGGAAGACGAGATTGCTGTTGTAAAGACAGACGTTGTTGCTGATTTGGTAAAGAAAATAATCGTAGAAATTGTTGCATAATTATAAAAAAGAGGAGAATGAAAATGCTGATTACTATTGAAAATGAAAAAATGATTGCTGTAATTAATACGAAGGGTGCCGAAATCATGAGTCTCAAAAATAAAGTGAATAAAATCGAGTACATTTGGCAAGCTGATCCTGCCTGCTGGGGAAGTCATGCACCGGTGCTTTTTCCGTTTATTGGGCAGTCAAAGAACAAAAAATATACATATGAAGGTAAAACCTATCCGATGGTAAATCATGGTTTGGCACGTCATCATGATTTTTATGTAAAGCAACAGAAAAATGATCTAGTGGCACTTGCGTTTGATGATGACAAAGAAACAAGAAAAGTGTATCCTTTTAATTTTTTCTTTTGCGTGCAATATATATTGAAAGAAAATGCGCTTGTTGTTCAGTATAAAGTGGAAAATAAAGCTGCAGACATGCCAATGTACTACTCAATTGGTGCGCATCCGGGTTTTAATGTGCCGTTTATTGAAGGCGTCGATGGTGACAATTATGAACTGCGTTTTACAAATGGTGGTATGCGCAGGCTGTATCGCTTACAGGATACCGTTGACTTTCTTATTGATTCAGCAAAAACGGAAGAGGTATCTTTGGAAAAAGCGATTGAATTGAAAAGTGAGATGTTTAGTAATGGACTTATTGCTTATGAGTGTGATGATACGATGTGCTGTACTCTTGCATCAAAAAAGACACAACATAGTATAAGTGTAACCTGGGCAAACATGAATCATCTCTGTCTTTGGTCACAGGGGCAACCGCTGTCATTTGTTTGTATCGAACCATGGTGTGGTCTTCCGGATCGTGTAGATGCAACGGGAGAAATTACAGAAAAGTATGGTATACAGAAGCTTGCAGCGAAACAAAGCAAAACGTATGGTATGAAAATAGAAACAAGATAAGATGGTAAAATTAATTGACATTTATATGGATGTGTGATATAGTTGATATTGGTTTTAGAGTAACTGTGTTGTGAGTTGCATACAAAGTTATAAAAACGAATGTTAGCTGATCAGTGATTGATAGCAAAAGGTATTGTGGAGATACTCCAAATACCTTTTGCATTTTTATTTGTGAGGAGGTTTTTAAGATGAAGAATAAAACATATTTGTGGATTGCATCCATATTGTTTATGCTGAGCTTTTTGTCAGCATATAGTTCTGATCATCATCAAAAAGCCGAATCAGTTCATGTAGAGATTCAAAGTGCTGATTCGGCGACCGGAGTAAATTCCGGCATGTTGATGGCAGAAAAATAACTAATCAGACCGCGGGGCGGTCGTCAATAAATCGTATATCAGGTGTACCTGTTTTTTTGTGAGAGGTGATCGGAGCAAAAAAACCATGTCAAATGATGAAGGTGTATTTAATGAAAGAAATTATAATGATTTAGATCAGCTAACATGAGTGCCCCCTGCCAGTATTGGCAGGGGGCACTTTTAATTTTGCAATGCGTAGTAAAAATGTATAATCATTATAGTAGCAGGAGGTCTTTACAAAAGATATTATGAATTGTGGCCGGTGGGTGCAATAGTATCATTTTTAATGGATTCCCAGTCGGAAAAATCATCATAAAATACAGTATGATCAATAGCGATGCGCTGCGTGTGGAGTTTGCTTGGCACGGCATCATCAGCAGGGTAACCCATTACAAGTAAAACAACCGGCTCGAACTGTTCCGGAAGCGCATAGGATTCTTTGACCTTCTGGGGATCATAATGCATTACCCAGGTGCTGCCAAGTCCAATGTCCGTGGCTTCCAGCATCATCTGCGTTGCTACAATACTGGCATCGATATCACCACTGTTTTTATGATCAACACTTCGCTGTGCACTGCTTGTTTTATCATAGCAAACAAGTAGTGCCAGCGGGGCATGGAAATGATAGGGGGTACATTCTTTCAGCTTTTCCAGTCCGGTTTCACTTTGAATAACAAGTATACGCTGCGGTTGATGATTCACAGCAGTCGGCGCTAATTGTCCGGCTTTAAGAACAAGGTCAAGTTTTTCTTTTTCAACCACTTTACTTTTGAACTTACGTACAGAATATCTTTTTTCTGCAAGTGTTATAAAATTCATATTCATCCTCTTTTCTCTTTACAAATAGTTTATACCTTGTTAGACTAAGTATAAAGAACAAAGAACAAAAGTACAAGTACGCACAAATTTGTGCCTTAAAACTGGAGGTCATTCGAATGGCTAAAAAATTAAATGAAGTCAATCCTGTACACGTTCATAAGTGTGCCGTAATACATGCTCTGGAAATTATTGGCGGGAAATGGAGACTGCCTATTATATGGGAACTTTCGGCACAGGAAAGTATGAGATATAATGAACTGAAACGCCACTTGAACGGTATTACAAATATTATGCTGACTCGTGCACTGCAAGGTCTGGAGGAACATCATCTTGTAAACAGAGTCGCATACAGTCAAATTCCTCCGCATGTAGAGTATTCGTTAACAGAAAATTGTAGAGAAATACTACCGGCGCTGGAAATTATCAATCAGTGGGGGAAACGGCAAATGCTAAACGATCATTGTGAAGAAAAATCTGTGAATTATTCATAAAGTCGATGAATATAGGAATGGTTTCTATATGATTATTCCGATAATAAACGATGTAGAAGAAACGATAGGAAATAATGAAAGCGGAAAGGACGATGAATATTGAAAAAATTATTTGACAAGTTTGATCATATTATTTTTATTGATGTGGAAACATCAGGGCTAAATTCGAAACTCGATGAAATTATTGAAATAGGTGGTATAAGAACAATTTTCAAAAATGGAAACGTATGTATCGACAAGGAGCTGAATATACTGATTCGTTTATCTGAGCATAAAACAGTAAGTCAAAAAATTGTGGATTTGACAGGGATAACAGCAAAAATGCTTGATGAAAATGGTTTTGATAAATCAGTGGCAGGTGAAAACCTGGTAGATCTTTTAAACGTTGACCGGCCACTTATTATTGCATATAATGCGCAATTTGATCTATGCTTTATGTATTATTTTCTTCACAGTCTCGGCAAAGAAAATATCCTGCGTAAAGTTAAAATGCTTGATGCGCTTACCGTATACAAAGATAGACGGGATTATCCTCACAAACTGGAAAATGCAATTCAGGCATATAATATTGATATTAAAAACACTCATAGAGCGATTGATGATGCAAGAGCAACATTTGAACTTCTCCTTGCGATGGATAAAGAAATGAGTGATCTTGAGCAATACATAAACTTATTTGGTTTTAATCCTCGTTATGGAATAAATGGGCCTAAAATTTCATCCATACAATATCTGCCACAATCTTATGCAAGAGATAAAAAACTATATACAGCTTTAGGGCAGACAAAATAAAAAAGATTCTTTTGCCGAAGAGATTGCTGTTTGACATGTTAGAAAAATCTATATAAAATAATAGTAATTGATGATGAGAGGAGTAATGACTTATTAAGTTATTGATGAAATCGAGGATTGTTTTCTGCAAATAGCAAAAGCTGTTTGCGGTAATTTTTAAGCTCGAATAGCTTTTGCTAAATCCTAAAAAAGATTTTATTTAGGAGGCAGCAAAAATGAGCTATCAAAATGGTAAAGCGGTATTGCCGGAGCATTTGCTCGCAGCAATCCAGAAGTATGTTGACGGTGCGTATATCTATATTCCTCGCAAAGAGGCTAACCGACAGTCTTGGGATGCAGATGGTCAGAGCCGGCAGATTACGTTTGCGCGAAATCAGGAGATATTTAGGAAATATGCAGCGGGAATTTCGGTAAAAGAACTTGCTAAGGCATACTTTTTGTCGGATAAAACGGTTTATGGAATTCTGGCTAAAATGAGAATATAAATTTGTTGTTAGGAAAGAGAACGCTATGCAGATGGCAGCGTTCTCTTTTTTTTCTGAAAAAGGAAAGGGGTATATGTTTTTTATGAAACAAAATATACTCTGAATTATTTATGGCCAAGTATGAGAAATTAAGTTCAAAACAGATTGAGACTGAATAATTTAATACGATGTTCGCGAGCGTAGGTGGAATGAAAAACGCACAAAAGTTTAACAAAGAAAAATAAAAAACAGTTCGAATAGGTGGGGTGTTAGGTTTCCTTAATAGCAAAAAGGCCGTTAACCAATGACATATTGTCAAGGTAACGGCATGTTTGACGCTTATATGTAGACAGGATTTTTCTGCTTTACTGCATATTATATTTAAAGTGTTCAGCATCTTCAGGCAAAATTAAATGTGCTTTACTATCTGCTTTCGTAATTAAACGAAGTGGACGGCTGGAATTTTACCTTGCAATAACGGGACGAAATTATCTAACAAACAACCCAACCAATTTATCCTTAAAATAGCTTATAATCAATAAGATGAATTAAATAAATTTAATCTGAATTAAATAATTTTATAATTTATGAAGGAAAAAAGATAGTTATAGCGAAATTATTAAATATTATTTACATGGAGTGTGAGAACATATGAGTATAGAGCCTATAGACAATGATACAGATGATCGTTCTAAAAGACTTGCGAACTGGTATGCAGCACAAGCAGCAGCAAAATCTTTTAGCTTGGGACAAACAGCAAAAGCAAAGATAAGCATAACAACGAAAGATTCGAATAATGCTAATTCTGATGGAGATACATACCAGGCAGTACAGACATCTTCGGTAAAACTGTATAATAAGAATGGTAAAGTAGTAAGCAGTACGCAATGGATTTTATACGAAAACTAAATTTACTTCAGACAGTCCAGTGTATGCGACGGAGGAAAGGGCTTCTCATTAAGTAATTCTTTAGATCAAAATAAAGATCATATATGTGTAACTGTTTAGCAAGATAGGTAGTTGAAAGATTTGTTGTACTTCAAATTGAATATCCAAAATTGAGAAGAAAATCACCGAATGCTTATGTTATAATTGCAGCAGTAGAGGTGATTTTTTGTATTTTAAATATGGCAGTGAAGAAATTGAATTCTTAAAAAGCCGTGACGATCTGCTGGGAGCAGCGATTGAACGGATTGGGCATATATACCGAGTAGTCGACAACAATCTGTTTTCCTCCGTTATTCATCATATTATTGGACAACAGATTTCCACCCGCGCGCAGGCGACAATCTGGCAAAGATTGAATGACAGAGTTGAGGGTATCCAGCCTGATACAATTTGTTCTATTGAAACAGAAGAACTTCAAAAACTTGGTATGACATTTAGAAAAACCGATTATATTAAAGAATTTGCGCAGAAGGTCAAAAGTAAGGAAATTGATCTCGATGCACTGATCAATAGGTCTGATAGCATGGTTGTCAAAGAACTTTCAGCTTTAAAAGGGATTGGTGTGTGGACTGCTGAAATGATTATGATTTTCTGCCTGCAGAGACCCGATGTTTTGAGCTACGGCGACCTTGCGATTCATCGCGGCATGCGGATGCTGTATCATCATAGAAACATCGATAAAAAGAAGTTTGAGAAATACGCAAAAAGGTATTCACCCTACGGAACGGTGGCGAGCCTGTACCTTTGGGCAATTGCCGGAGGTGCAATTGGCGAAATGCGAGACTATGCACCCAAAAAGAAAGGGGCAGCAAAAAATGACACAAGAAGAAATGTGGAAAGCGGTATCCGAAAACGATGCAGCCTATGATGGTGCTTTTTTCTACGCAGTTCAATCTACCGGGATTTATTGCCGTCCATCCTGTAAATCCAAAATACCAAAACAAGAAAATGTGTGTTTCTTTGCTACTGCAGAACAAGCAAAGCAGGTTCTAGACGATTCTTTTCGCAAACGCTGCGAGCTGAATCAGAAACTGCGGCAGTTGGGTGTTCTTAGAAGCTTGATAAAGCTATTTGTTGAGATTGCTAATGGTTTTTCTACGGAGAACACGAAAACCATAAAAAGTGCGTATCCTTAAATTTTAAGGGTTACGCGCTTTTTTTGACGATATTCAGAAGGGGTAGTTAGAAACTGTTTTTTGAAGACACTATTAAAATAACTTAGATTATCAAATCCGACACTCCAGGCGATATCCAGAATTTTTTTGTCGTTGTCGCGAAGCAGCTTGGCGGCTATGTTCATTCGATACATATTGATATATTCAATTGGTGTTTGACGCATCATCTGCTTAAAAAAACGGCAAAAATAACTTTCGTTTATATGGACTTGCTGGCAAATTTCATTGCTGTTTATTTTTTGGCTATAGTTTTCATGAATAAAAGATAGAATGGTTTTTAGCTGTTGGGCTTTGCGATTATGCGTTAGCTGTATTGCTTTTGTGTGAAACGTGTGGTTTTTTATAAAAGAAGCTAAGACGAGCAGCAGCTGCGCTTTTACCATTAGTTCATAGGCAAAGGGCAGATCTTCACAAATTTTTAAGATATTTAGCAAATACAATAATGCTTCACTTTCACCGGCTTCTTTACCAGAAATAAAGGCGGGCAAGGCATAGTGTCCATTTAAGAACGGATCAATGAATTTTATTTGCAGCGGATCAAACGAAGTACTACATAAGAGATTTGGATTAAAAACAATCGCCCGATACGTGCAGGCTGAATTTTCCAGAGGATAGCCGGCATGAATGCAGCCACTGTTCACAAAAATACCTTGCCCTTTTTCCACAGGATAGTAAGCAGTACCAATTTGGAAGGTTGCTTTTCCTGCAGTTACAAGCAAAAATTCCCATTCGTCATGCCAATGACAATCGGTTGAAACCTGGAATCGCGATGGCGGCACTAGCACGGAGCAGGCGTATAAAAATATTCCGTTTTATGTGACCAATCGGGGATATGGTGTTTTTGTCAATGATCCCGGTAATGTGGCATTTGAAGTTGCCTCGGAAAAAGTATCAAAAGTGCAGTTTTCTGTACCGGGCGAAATGTTGGAATATTATGTTATAGCAGGACCAACACTCAAGCAGGTACTGGAGCGTTATACGGCATTAACTGGCAGACCGGCTTTGCCGCCAGCCTGGTCGTTTGGGCTATGGCTTTCCACCTCTTTTACAACGAATTATGATGAAGCTACTGTTAATCACTTTATCGATGGTATGAAAGATCGCTCGCTGCCGGTACATGTCTTTCATTTTGATTGCTTTTGGATGAAAGGACTTCATTGGTGCGATTTCACTTGGGATAAAGCTGTTTTTCCTGAACCAGAGGCGATGCTGACACGGCTGAAAGCAAAGGGGCTTAAAATCTGTGTTTGGATCAATCCCTATATTAGTCAACAGTCACATTTGTTCAAAGAAGGTATGAATCATCATTATTTTGTTACGAATAAAGCGGGAAATGTATGGCAATGGGATAAATGGCAGCCGGGTCAGGCGATTGTTGATTTTACCAACCCAGCAGCGTGCGCATGGTATACAGATTGTCTGCGTAAGTTAATTGCAATGGGCGTCGATTGCTTTAAGACGGATTTTGGTGAACGAATTCCAATCGATGTTGTTTATTATGATGGTTCCGATCCGTTGAAAATGCATAATTATTATGCGTATCTATATAATAAAGTAGTCTTTGCTGTTTTGAAAGAAATACAAGGCGAAAAAGAAGCAGTCGTTTTTGCTCGATCGGCGAGTGTGGGCAGTCAAATGTTTCCGGTTCATTGGGGCGGTGATTGTTATGGAACCTATGAATCTATGGCAGAAAGCTTGCGAGGAGGACTTTCGCTTGGGTTATCGGGTTTTGGCTTTTGGAGCCATGATATTGGCGGTTTTGAAAATACAGCACCGGCACATGTTTATAAACGGTGGTGTGCGTTTGGGCTGCTATCAAGCCATAGCAGGCTGCATGGCAGTAAATCATATCGAATTCCCTGGGCTTATGATGAAGAAGCCGTCGATGTTCTGCGGTTTTTTACAAATTGGAAATGCCGTTTGATGCCATATCTTTATCAGATGGCGGTGCTTGCTGCAACGCAGGGATTGCCGATGATGCGGGCGATGATACTGGAATTTCAGGAGGATTTGGGCTGCGAATCTTTGGATCGACAGTATATGCTGGGGGATTCTATTTTGGTGGCACCTGTTTTTCGTGAAGATGGCAAGGTTTCTGTATATCTGCCAAAAGGTCAGTGGACACATTTATTTACAGGTGAACGTGTATCTGGAGCAGGTTGGCGAAATGAAATCTATGACTTTAAGAGTCTGCCAATTTATATCAAAGAAAATACGCTCTTGGCAATTGGAGCAAATACACAAAAACCGGATTATGATTACTTAATCGGATTGGAACTGCATTTGTTTGAGCTGCAGGCTGGCAATAATGCTGTTTGTGTAATTCGAGATTTAATGGGAACAGTTTCCTTAGAGGTTCACGTTGCAAGAGCAGATGCTGTCTGCAATGTCACATTTTCTAAACTTATCCAGCCTTGTGTGATGGTGGTACATGGTTATCAAAAAATCAAACTCAATCATGCTTTAACGCAATCGGTCGAAATAGCTGCGAATCGAATTTTGGTAGAAGCGGGAACGAAAGGATTCTCCTTTACAATAGAAGAAGTATAAGCAATTTGTTTTTGGATAAATAAAAAATAATCAAGATAAAAGGAGAGGGAAAATGAGTACATTTGTAGAGAAAAGTGAAATATCTGCCAAGGAATTAAATGATACAGCAACACAGATTTTATCACGGACCGAAAAGATTGGGTATGGTTTAGGCGATGCCGCAAGTCATATTGTTTTTGACAATGTCATGTTTTATATGATGTTTTTTTATACGGATATTGTCGGATTATCGGCTGGTTTTGTTGGCACCATGTTTTTACTGGCAAGAGCATTTGATGCTATTGCAGATCCAATCATGGGGCATATTGCCGATCGAACGCGAACCAGGTGGGGCCAGTTTAGACCGTATATTTTATTTGGTGCGCTGCCTTTTGCTGTATCTTGTATTTTGGTTTATACGACACCGAATTTTACGATGGATGGTAAAATGATTTTTGCTGCGGTGACCTATATTTTATTGATGTTTTTATATACAGTTGTAAACATTCCTTATTGTGCACTTGGCGGTGTTATTACGGCTGAGCCAACGCAGCGGATGTCATTGCAGTCCTATCGTTTTGTTTTGGCAACAGCGGGCGGTATGTTGAGTACCGTCTTGATGACACCTCTGGCCGACTTCATTGGGGGAAGTAATCGTGCACTTGGTTATCAGGGGGGAATTACAATTTTGGCTGTGACAGCCTGTATTATGCTGGTTTTATGTTTTTATTTTACAAAAGAAAGAGTGCAAGTGACAGAGGCATATCATTCTAGTATGTGGAACGATGTAAAAGATTTGATAAAAAATGATCAATGGCGTATTGTGGCGGGGTTTACGATCTTAAATATTTTGGCTGTGTCGGTTCGCGGCGGAGCTATGATGTATTATGTGACGTATATTTTAGGACATGTTGGTTATTTTGCTGTTTTTTTGGGGACGTATTCCGTTGGCAATCTGTTAGGAAGTGCTTTGGCGAAACCAGTTACAGATCGTATTTGTAAAGTTCGTGTTTTTGGCTGGACGAATTTAATTTTAGCTGTTATCAGCTTTATGATGTTTTGGCTGCCAATGCAGTCTGTTGTTATGATGTTCATTTTTGTCTTTTTTATTGGAATACTACATCAAATGATTACACCAATTCAATGGGTTATGATGTCCGATACTGTTGAATATGGTGAATGGAAGAGTGGTAAACGCCTCACTGGTATTAGTTTTGCCGGGATGCTCTTTGTTTTGAAATTGGGGTTAGCTATTGGTGGAGCCTTAATTGGCTGGGTATTGGCCGGAGCTAGCTATCAAGCGGGGGCAGCAACACAAGGAAGTGCTGCTCTGAACGGAATTATAGCATTATTTACCATAGTTCCGGGAATCGCTTATTTCCTTAGCTTCCTTTTGACACATAAATATATTTTAAAAAAGGATGTATTGCAGAAAATCTTGTCCGAGCTTCAGTTGGTTTCTAAAGCCGATCTATAAAAATTGTTTTTAAATGGGTGTTGCAGTTTTATTGCAACATCCTTTTTTTATAATCTTTTGAATTGTATTTCTGTATGTCCTGTAAGAAAAGAACTATTGTTGTTTTGAGCTTATAAAACAAGACTCCCTGCACTTAGCCAGGATGGAAGAGTGATTCAAATGTTATAATCTAATGTTGACAGTTATACATATTATGTAGTAAAAATAGTATAATATACGATAAGATAACAATATTGAAAGCAAAAGTTGAAAGGAGTATAGCAATGGATAAAAACTTAGAAAGTGATTTAACAAATATTAATGCTTTATTAGAAAAAGTAAAAAACTGCACATTTGATTTTTTAGAAAACATTAACAAAGTACCAGCTTTTCCAGATAAGACCAACGTTTATTCATCTTCACAGTTAAACTCAAATGGATTAGGCGGTGAAGAAACATTAGAAGAGTTTATGCAAAGATTTTATAAGGGAATTGTTTCAAGTGGAGGATCAAGATATTTTGGTTTTGTAACAGGAGGGACAACTCCGGCAGCTTTAATGGGAGACTGGTTAGTGAGTACATTTGATCAAAATGCTACAGCTTGTGATTATTCAAGTGCAGCAAAAATTGAAGAAGAAACCCTATATTTATTGAGACAGCTTTTCGGATTGTCGGAACTGTTTTCAGGCGCCTTTGTAACGGGTGCGACCATGGCTAATTTTGTGGGATTGGCAATTGGCAGACAGTGGGCAGCTCAACAATTAGGTATTAATCCATCCTTAGACGGACTATATTCAATCCCTCCAATTAAAATTGTGAGTGCTACGCCTCATTCAAGTATTTTAAAAGTTATGTCCATGCTGGGTATGGGAAGAAATAACATGCATTATATTCCAACAATTGCTGGGCGAGAGGCTATCGATATTGAAGCATTAGAAAATTACGTAAAAGAATTAAATAGGGAACCATGTATTGTTGTAGCAAATGCAGGAACAGTGAATACGGTCGATTTTGATGATTTAAAACAGATTGGAGAATTAAAGAAAAAATATAATTTCTTTCTCCATGTTGATGGAGCATTTGGTGGTGTTGCTTCTTGTTCCACAAAATATAAACATTTTGTAGAAGGAATGGAAGAAGCAGATTCCATTACGATAGATGCGCACAAATGGCTTAATGTTCCCTATGACAGTGCAATGCAATTCACAAAATATCCGCAACTTCAGCTTCAGGTTTTTCAGAATAACGCCGTATACTTAGGTGAGATTTCTGAAACACCTGACTTTGTTCATTTAGTTCCGGAGAATTCAAGGCGTCTAAGAGCTCTTCCTGTATGGTTTACAATAAAGGCATATGGAAAAAACGGATACAAGGAAATTATTGAAAGAAATTGTGAATTAGCTCAATTACTAAGTAGAAAAATCTATGAATCGAAGAATTTTAAATTATTGTCAACTACCAGATTGAATGTTGTCTGCTTTACTATTTGTTTTTGTGAACATACAATGACATTAGAAAATATACAGCAATTTTTGAGTTTAGTGAATGAAGATGGCGGCGCATTTTTCACGCAAACAATATATAAAGGAAAACCTGGAATGCGTGCAGCAATCAGTAATTGGAGGACAGAGGAAAGAGATATTGAAATTGCGTGGGAAGTATTAAATAAGGCGTATAATTCCTACGTTAAAACAATAATGGCAATTGATGAAACTATAAGTAACAGCAAACCATAGAAACAGTAACCGTTAATCAATCAAAAGTATATTTTCACATTATAGGGACGTTCATAGGTCAGGGGAGATTTAGTATGTTAGGAACACACATCAACTTTTATTACTATTCAGGAACCGGAAATACGTTGCTAATAGTGAAAGAAATGATAAAAACTTTTTCCGTAAAAGGAATACAGGTTACATTTCATAAAATCGAAGATACGGATCCAAAGGCAATAGACACCACTACCCCTTTGGGGATTGCTTTTCCGGTTGCTTTCCAGTCGACATTGCCCTTCGTATGGAATTTTTTACAAGCGCTGCCAAAGGCTAAAAAAACACCTGTCTTTATGATAGACACCATGATGGCCTTTTCCGGTGCTATTGTGGGACCATTAAAAAAGATTCTGACAGAAAAAGGCTATAATTGTATTGGTGCTTGTGAAATTGTGATGCCAAATAACTGGTTTCCTAAACAGCTAAAAGCGGAAGAAAACGGAAAAAAAATAAACAACGGTATTAGAAAAGCGAGAGAATATGCAGGAAACCTTATTGAGGGTACTACCTATTGGGGGCGTATTCCATTTCTTTCAAAAGGACTGTATTATCTCTGTTGCAATAATTTTGTGATGCAAAGGATAAACCTTGCTGAAGGACGAAAAATTATCGTGGATGAGAAAAAATGCATTAAATGTGGTTTATGCTCAAAGCTATGTCCAGTGAATAACATCAATATGAAAGAGTATCCTGAATGGCATGACTCATGCGAATTATGTATGCGATGCCTAAGCTTCTGTCCCGTTAATGCAGTAATTATTCCGGGAAAAAAGTTTAAACCGTATCGGGCCGTTAAAGCAAAGGAACTTATGGGACACCCTATGGATAAGAATTAAGAGGTTATGTTTTTCGTTTTGAAAAACATAACCTCTTTTTTAGATTTTCTCTAAGTTTTCTACAGTTCTTTCATTTACAATATTGCCTGTATTTAAAGTAGTCTTCGCTTCCATAAGCATTACATGAACTTCTTTTTTGGCAATCGGCATATGCTCAATTCCTCGGGGGATTACAATGCATTCGCCTTCAAGGACTTTTACATCTTTTTCTCTAAATTTAATGGTTAATACACCTTTTAGTACATAAAACATTTCATCTTCATTTTCATGAGTATGCCAGATGAAATCGCCTTTTAGTTTAGCTAATTTCACATAGGACTCATTAATTTCACCTATGATTTTTGGACTCCAATATTCAGTAAAAAGGCTGAGCTTTTCTTCGATATTAATTTTTTCCATTTTAAATACCTCCAGTTTTTAAATATGATATGATGTAAAAAATAGTCTTTGTTTTCATCACGTCGTCAGATACTTCATAGTTTTTGTTAAATATAAAATACATGCACTATACTATAGTGCATAAAAGTATTATAGTATATTTTTATTATGGAGTACAGTTCTAGTTACTATGTACATCATATTAATACAAATAAAAGGAAAAATTATTCTTTGACATGTGCGAGGACATAGAGGCTATGAAACTTGTTGACGCACTTAGAAACTTGATAGAACCATAAAAAGTACATTAAAAGTACATTAAAAGATAGGATGGATTAGCCACTAAACCAGATTTGCTGAGGTTTTGTTTGCTGAGTTGTGCTGGGGAAGTTGAGATTGTACCATAATGCTATAAATTTTTTTTGAAATAAAAGTATTTTTAGGCGAGAGGCGGCAACAAAATGAAAGAAATGGATATTGGTAAAGCGTTTACTTTTTTAGAATCCGGACCGGTTGTTTTGGTTACAACTTTTGACGGAAAGAAAAACAACATAATGACGAGTTCCTGGTATATGATAATGGATTTTAGTCCGCATATTGCTATATCTACAGGACCATGGAACACGTCTTTTGAAGTTATGATGAAGACAAAAGAGTGTATTATGTAAAAAATTTACTTTGATGTTGGCAAAGGAGTTTAGAACGATCAATAAAATAATAAAAATAAGGTGTAAGAGTATCTATGAAAACAAAAAGAAGGGAGTAATACAAATGGATTTAGGATTGCGAGATAAAACGGTTTTAGTCATGGGTTCAAGTGCTGGTTTAGGTAAGGCGGCTGCTTTGGAGTTTAGTAAAGAAGGTGCAAAGGTTATGTTGTTTAGCACCAGTGAAGAAAAGCTGAAAGCTGCCCAGCTGGATATAAAAAAAGCGACCGGGTGTGAGACAGCCTATACGGTAGGCGACATAACGGTTGCAGCGGATATTAAAAGAGTGGTCGAAAATACAGTTAAACAATTTGGGCCGATTTATGCACTAGTGAATAACGCGGGTGGTCCTCCTGCCGGTACGTTTGACAGCTTTGCGGATGACGTGTGGCAAAAGGCATATGAATTGAATCTTTTGTCATATATTCGTACAATTCGCGAAGTACTGCCGATGATGCGCAAAGCGGGGCGAGGCCGCATTATAAATTATACGTCCTCATCGGTAAAACAGGTTTTGGATAATTTAATTCTTTCAAATACATTTCGTATGGGCGTTTTGGGTCTCACCAAAACGTTATCACAAGAGCTTGGCAGTGAAAATATTTTGATTAATGTTATGGGACCAGGAAGAATTGGAACTGACCGTATTGAAAAACTTGATGCCATTCAAGCGCAAAAAACGAATGCTACATTAGAAGAAATTTATAATAAGTCGATTAAAACCATTCCGTTGGGACGCTACGGTCAACCAGAAGAATATGCAAAATTGACAGTGTTCTTGTGCTCGGAGGCTAATACGTATATTACAGGACAAACAGTGCTAGTGGATGGTGGATTAACAAAAGCATATTGACCTGGTAAATAAAATAGAGCTCAAATGAAGCTTTTTAAAGCAGGGAAAACACTTATGAAAAGGCAGTGATTAAATCGGCAGAATTATTGAAGAATGTGTATAATGAAAAATTTTTATTGGAGTTTGGCAGCAAAATTCAATCCGTTTATAGTAATTTTGACACTATAAAATTTATCGCGTCTGTGATGGACGAAAGCTGGGCGGAGCTTTCACTAAAAGCCCGAATGCGACGGATTTCTCAAACTATGGGAGATTATTTGCCTGGTCGATATGAAAATGCATTGGATATTTTGTTTGCAATTAACGATACCTGTGCAGGTCTTCCCTATTTAATTTTTCCGGACTTTGTAAAAATATATGGTCGGGCAGAAAATAAGTGGGCACTTTCAATGAAGGCACTTGAGAACTTTACCCAGCAATCATCATCCGAATTTGCTATACGGTCTTTTATTTTGGCTGATCCCAAACGGGCAATGCAGCAAATGATGGTATGGGCGCAGCATCCCAGTGAGCATGTGCGGCGATTAGCCAGCGAAGGCTGTCGACCGCGACTTCCGTGGGGAGAAGATCTATCTATATTTAAGAAAGACCCTGGTCTGGTATTGTCTGTTTTAGAACTTTTAAAGGCAGATACTGCGCTTTATGTACGAAAAAGTGTAGCGAATAATCTTAATGATATCGTCAAAGATAATCCTGAAATTGTACTCGAAACCGTAAGGCGCTGGCGGGGAAAAAACATCGATACGGACTGGATTATACGACAGGGGTGCCGTACATTAATAAAACAAGCCAATGCCGAGGCTATGGAGCTGTTTGGTTATACAAAGTTCACAAATGAAAGGGGATTTATTACAGATGCTTCTTTATTGGCAGCAACATCTGTAATAGCACTAGGTGAAAGCTGCGAACTGCAATATAGTTTGAAAATAAGAGCAGGCGAGGCGGTGCATATTCGTCTTGCTTATGGGGTTGATTTCGTTAAGGCAAGAGGAAAAACATCTCGCAAAATATTTTTCTTGTCTGATAAAACAGTATCTGGTGGTACGCATATTACCGGAAAACGAAAACATAATTGGTCTGATCTGACGACGCGGCGACATTATTCTGGTGATCATCGAATTGTCCTTTTGGTGAATGGGCAAGAAGTTGCTCATACCGTACTGAAACTTGTAACTTGACAAACGGATCGGCTGCAATTGACTAGACAGACCTTAATAAGGTCATGTAAAAATATTAGAAGTAAAAAAAGAAAATTTACGTCACAGAAAAATGAGCAAAAAGCATGCTTGGGGTAAGCTTATAATATTTCCGATTGGCTTTTGACTTGCAAAATTGAAAAACGGTTGACGTTCAAAGTAATATTTGCTATGATGTTAGTTAGTAATAACTAACATGACTGGAGAATACGATGCAAACAGAAAACTTATCTACTAGAGAAAAAATCCTTGCCGCTGCAACGACATTGATTGCAGATAAAGGTTTCAAGGAAACAACAACCAGAGATATTGCAATGGCAAGCAGTGTGAGCGAGATGTCCGTTTTTCGGCACTTTGGCTCTAAAAAAGCGATTCTCGCGGCAATTATCCAGCATTATTCCTTTGAATATCCCATAGAGAACGGACTCGAAGGGCAGTTGACATGGGAATTGGAGCACGATATACTGTTGCTCGCAAAAATGCAGTACGAGCTCAATTTAAAAAATGAAAAAGCGATTTTGATTCGATTTAAGGAAAGCCGCAAGCTGGTCGAGTATGGAATTAACGTAAAGGAAGATCCTACCCGTCTTAAGAATTTTTTAATAAAATATTTCGATGAAATGAACCGACGTGGCAAAATTATCAAAGGGGATAACGAAAAACTCGCCATCCATTTCATGAGCTTTAATTTTGGACTGTTCTGCAATAAGATGATGGATGTCTATGGACCAATTACTTCGGTGTCGAAAGAGGAAGAAATCTACTTTGGTGCACAGTGTTTTGCGCGTGCAATCGCCCTACAGTCTTGATCTTCGTGCAAGTCCTGTTGGTTATTGTTAAATCATATTTTAGGGAGATATCATTTTTATGACAGTTAAAGATAGACAAAGTCAGCTGGTACTGACGGTTTTTTTAGGGGCTTTGGCAGCACTTGCACCACTTTCGACAGATATGTATTTGCCAAGCCTGCCGCTTATGTCAGAGGAATTTGGAGCTGCTACATCCGTTATTCAGCTCACGCTTACGATGACTATGGCTGGTATGGCGATTGGGCAGATTTTTGCCGGTCCCATAAGCGATATGAAGGGGCGGCGTACGCCTTTGATTTTTGGTATGTTTATATTTGCTCTTTCGACGATGGTATGCGTATTTGCAACCACTATGAATGTTTTTCTTGTATTCCGTTTCATACAGGGCTTAGCTGGTGCGGTAGGCATTGTTATTGCTCGCGCGATTGCACGAGACTTGTACGAGGGACCGCAGTTAACAAAGCTCTTTTCCATGCTTATGATGGTGAACGGTCTTGCACCAATTCTTGCGCCAGTTATCGGTGGAGAAATTCTTGT
>JBAYAD010000007.1:0-26946 GCA_041669965.1 Selenomonadaceae bacterium | reverse complement strand
TGTTGCCATCTGAAAAACTTCCCTCCGGTTAAAGGGATTACCCAAGGCTACATTTGCAGCTTTAAGACCGGCAACAATAGCAGCAGCACTGCTGCCAAGTCCACGTGAAAGAGGCACATTATTTCGCATTTTAATATATGCACCCTTATATTCAACATTTGCTTTCCCTAAAAGATGCTGAATCGACCGCCAAACAATATTGCGTGAATCACAGGGTATATTCCCGGCACCTTCTCCACTAATTTCGATTGTGAGCTTTTCTTCCTTTCGCAAGGTAAGTTCAAGCTCATTGTATATATTACAAGCAATACCAATTGTATCAAATCCCGGTCCGCAGTTTGCTGTCGTACCGGGCACACGTACTCTTATTGTTTTTTCTGGCATATTCAACAAGCCTCCTGGGGATTTTCCACACGAATCATATTGCGGATTTCCGTAACAACCGGCAACGCCTGCAACGTTTCCGCTGCCTTTCTGATTTTTTTCTGTAAAACACTATGCGTAATTGCAACAATTTCTGCACGTTCTCCAACTTTACGTGTTTGTATAACAGAATTCAGACTCACATCATTTTCTCCAAAAGCCATTGCAATTGCCCCCAGGACACCAGGCTGATCCTCAACGAGAAGACGGACATAATAAGCCGACTTTGTTTCGTCAATTGGACAGAACTTTTTATGCTCATAACACGTACAGCGTACACGACCAAATGTCTCATTCACGATATCACGTGATATATCAATAACATCTGCAATAACAGCCGATGCTGTTGGCAAAGCCCCAGCCCCCCGACCATAAAACATCGTTTCACCAATTGCATTGCCACAGACATAGATTGCATTAAATACGTCGTTAACTGCTGCCAAAGGATGTTCTTTCGGAATAAAGGCCGGATGTACGCGAACATCGACACCTTTTTCTGGTGAATCCTTGGCAATTGCCAAAAGCTTAATAACGTAGCCCAATTCTGTCGCATACTCGATATCTGCCGGTGTTATTTTCGTGATGCCTTCTACGGATACATCATCAAGACCAACACGCGTATTAAATGCAATTGATGCCAGAATAGCAGCTTTACGTGCTGCATCAAGCCCTTCAACATCTGCCGCTGGGTTGGCTTCAGCATATCCCTTTGCTTGTGCTTCAGCCAATACAGTTTTATAATCCGTGCCTTCCTGTGTCATTTTTGTAAGCATATAGTTCGTCGTTCCATTTACGATTCCAACAACTTTCGTTATTTTATTCGCTGTGAGGCATTGCTTAAGTGGAGTTATAATTGGAATACCACCACCGACACTTGCTTCAAACATAAATTCAACATCATTTTTTTCTGCTGCATCAAACATATCTTTACCAAACTGCGCTATAACATCTTTATTTGCTGTCACAATATGCTTGCCAGCTTCCATTGCTCGCAGCATATATTCACGCGATGGATGAATTCCACCCATAAGTTCAATAACAATATGTATGTCGTCATCCTGTAAAACATCATCAATCTTATCTGTTATAAAAAAATCACCCGAAAAATCACGTTTTGTTTTTAGATTACGGACGAGTACAGTCTTAATGTGGAGCTGTGCGCCGACTTTCTGCGTAATCTCATGTTCATTTTCCTTAAGCACCCGGGCAACTCCTGTACCAACCGTACCAAATCCCAATAAACCTA
This sequence comes from Selenomonadaceae bacterium, assembly GCA_041669965.1. Lineage (GTDB taxonomy): Bacteria > Bacillota > Negativicutes > Selenomonadales > Selenomonadaceae > UBA1792. The sequence goes on along the minus strand of JBAYAD010000007.1, from coordinate 25,277 downwards.
TATTTATTTTCTCCATCATTCGACACACCTCCATCTTTCCCTTATGCCTGTCCTAAAACTTCAAGCCGTTTCACACCATCAACCATTCTGAGTTTATCAAGCAAAGCTTCAAGATCAATGACAAGATTTACGGTTTCGATTGAAACGGTCGCATTCGCAACTCCCTGCAAAGGAATTCCCTGATTAATCGTAAGTACACTACCTGAATCCGCCGAAATCGTATTAAGTACGCTCGACAAAACCCCTTGCTTATGTTCGAGCAAAAATGTTAACGTAACAATTTTATTTTGGCTTGCTTCATAAAATGGAAAAACAAAGTCCTTATACTTATAGTATGCACTACGGCTCAATTCCATTTTTTCAACAGCTTCATTAATTGTCCTGGCATCACCGCGTTTAAGCATTTCCTTTACACGTATTGTTTTCTTGATTGCTTCCGGCAGTATTTCTTCTCTTACAAGAAAAAACCCGGATTTTTCTTTATTCATATTAACCCTCCGTACTTTTAGAATGGATAAACTTCTGTATACAGCAGACATTATACCATCTTTTGTTTACACTTGACAATAGCACCTACAAGAAAAATGCCCGCTTATTCTAAAAAAGAATTTTTTACGGGCATTATGGTATATCTATAAATTCTTAATAATGTCCAGCTTTAATTCTACTTTCAGTCCCATGCAACAGTCGATCAATATTTGTCTTATGACGATAGATAACAAAAAACGCTGCAATAATACCAAAATAAAAATATTCTGTTGGATAAGCAAAAAGCCATGCCAGTATCGGCACAAGTGCCGCTGCAGCAATAGAAGCCAAAGACACATATTTCGTACTATATACAATGACAAGCCAGACAGCAAAAACGATGACCGTTGCTTGTGTCATAAGCATTGCAATAACGCCCAGCCCTGTTGCTACACCTTTACCGCCCTTGAATCCTAGCAAAAATGACCAAGAATGACCAACAATAGCAAATATACCACCTAAAACCATTGCCAGCGGCAAGCCTGAAATGTTCATTCCAAACCATACCCCGATAACTCCCTTCAGCAAGTCAAGAAAAAAAACCAAAAAGCCCGGCCCTTTTCCAAGAGTCCGCCAGGCATTCGTTGCTCCTATATTGTGACTGCCATGTTCCCTGAGATCTGTATGCCAGACAAGCTTACCAAGAATAAGTCCATTTGGAATTGAACCTACAAGATAACTCAAAACACAGACAAAAACAAAATCCATGATTATTCATCCTCTTCTTTTCTGCCACGTGCAATAAGTTTCAAAGGTGTTCCTTCAAAACCAAAACTTTCACGCAGCTTGTTTTCAATAAACCGCAAATACGAAAAATGCATAAGCTCCGGATCATTTACAAAAACAATAAATTTTGGTGGTTTGATATCAACCTGTGTCATAAATAAAATTTTCAAACGTTTCCCGCGATGTGCCGGAGGTGGATTAATCGAGACCGCATCGCGGATAAGTTCGTTCAATACACTTGTCTGAATACGCATCGACTGTTGATCTGCTACATACTTAACAAGCTCCGTTATACGACCTATCCGCTGTTTCGTAAGTGCTGACGTATACAACACTGGTGCATACTGTAAAAAGCCAATTTCATCACGCAAATCTTCTGTAAAACGCAATGTCGATTTATCATCCTTTTCAAAAAGATCCCACTTGTTTACAACAAGAACAACGCCTTTGCCGGATTCATGTGCATAGCCAGCAATCTTCTTATCCTGCTCAAGAATGCCTTCTTCCGCGTTGATGACCATAAGCACAACATCTGCTCGATCAATAGCACGTAAAGAACGCATAACGCTGTAACGTTCTACCGGTAAATCAATTTTCCCTCTGCGACGCATCCCCGCTGTATCAATAAGCATATATTTTGCATCATCTTTTATAAAATGCGTATCAATTGCATCACGTGTCGTTCCTGGAATACTACTTACAATAACACGTTCCGCACCAATAAGTGCATTGACAATTGAAGACTTCCCAACATTCGGCCGACCAATAACAGCAATGCTGATTTCATCGGCTTCCTTATCTTCGATATTTTCTTTCGGAAAGACCTCAACAATACGATCGAGAAGATCACCAAGGTTCAGTGAATTCGATGCTGAAATTGGCACTGGCTCGCCAAGACCAAGATTGTAAAATTCATACATATCCATTTCACGATTCGGACTATCAATCTTATTCACAGCTAAAACAACTGGTTTTTTAGTCGTCCGCAAGATATTCGCAACCTCTTCATCTGTACTTAACATCCCCGTACGCCCATCGACGACGAGCATAATAACATCGGCTTCTTCCATCGCAATCAATGCCTGCTGACGCATCGAATTAATCATATCATCTGCCGTCTCAATTTCGATACCGCCGGTATCGATCATTGTAAATGAATGATTTAACCATTCAGCATCCATATAAATACGATCACGGGTTACCCCCGGAAAATCTTCGACAATCGAGACTCGTTTTTTACCAATCTGATTGAATAAAGTTGATTTGCCAACATTTGGGCGCCCAACAATCGCAACAATCGGTTTACTCATTTCTATCACTCTTCTTTCTATTCGGTTTTGTATATGCGGCATTGCTTTGCCACATATAGGCTGTTTTTACATGTTCTGCTTCAGGTATATCCTTCCAACCAAGCAAAAGTTGTTTAAGATCTGCACCTCCACGAGCTGTCTTCACACTTATTTTAAGCTCTTTTTGTAAATCTTCCAAAGAATACTCGTCAAGAAAAATTTCTTCGCCTGCCCGAAGTGCAGATTCCGGCAAAATAACACCTGTACGTTTACCTGTTTCAGTCTTAAGCTTTTTTAATATATCCTGTCCGGTCAAAAGACCTGATACTGTTACATGTTCGCCAAAAAACGTATTTTCCAGCGATAATACCCGGATATAGAGATTTTCTATTGACAAAGTTTCCACCAATGACGTTAGTACAGGCGCAATCGATATTCCACATATAATATCTAAGTATAGCGGTTCCCTATAGGATTTGCAACTTACAGGTTCTGCCTGCCATTCATCAATGAAATTACGTACAAGCCCGATTCCGTTATCAAGCTGGGGAAATCCATCATAACTTTCTGTTGGTGGAAGTTCACGTCCTGCAATAAAGTAAAATTCATCGCCAAGATAGATAAATGACCTCCCTGTCTTTTCTCGCTGTACACTTTGCCATTTTTCCACTTGATCGATTACACGGCTCGCACCAGCCGCATCAAACATTTTAAGTGGGTAACATCCTTCACGATACTTTGTAAGCCCTACCGGCACAATTGCCAGCGACTGTGCATACGGCTGTCGGGCAATAATATCTTGTATTGTTCGATCAAGTTCATTCTCATCATTCAGTCCCGGACACAAGACAACCTGCGTATGATATTCAACATTACTTTCCGCAAGATGATCCAGTTGCTGCAAAATATCCTTCGCTCGCTTATTATTCAGCATCTGTGCCCGCAGTTCTCCGTTTGTTGTCTGCACTGACACAAAAAGCGGTGTCAGATGGAACTGTTTAATACGAGAAAAATCGGACTCAGCCATATTGGTCAGTGTCACAAAATTCCCATAAAGAAGGGACATTCGATAATCATCATCTTTTACTGACAGACTCGTCCGCATACCCGGAGCAATTTGATCAACAAAACAAAAACAGCAGTGATTCCCACAACGACGAATTCCATCAAATACTGCTGACTCAAATTCTACGCCTAGTTCTTCATCATATTCTTTATCAAATTCCAACATTTCCTGTTCGCCCGATTTTCGCTCGATCAGAAGATTGATTTCCTCCTCAGCAAAAGCAAAGCTCAAGTCAATGATATCCCTAAGTTCTTGCCCATTTACTGTAAGAATCTTATCACCAATTTCAAGGCCGAGTTCTTCAGCGAGACTCTCTGCCTGTATCCCTATAATTTTTCCTGAATACATTTTTCCCTCTATCTTTCCTACAAACAAAGGAGTGATGCAGAACATCACTCCTCTACGTACACCTATACAATTCCTCTTTTGTCTATTATTACAACTTCTTCAGTACATCGCCGACTTCGTCACCAAGGGTTGATTGTGATTCTTCCTGATTTGACATATAATCATCATATTCAACCGTTTCAGTATCATTTTCAGCCTTTGTTATGCTCAAAGAAATACGCTTTTTCTGCTTGTCAATATGAAGAATCTTTACCTTGACTTCATCCCCAACATGGACAGCTTCTTCTGCCTTTGCAATATGCTTTTCCGACAGTTCCCCCATTGGAATCAAACCATCAAATCCCTGTTCAATTTGCATAAATGCACCAAAATCTGTCAACTTCAAAATTTTTCCTTTAATGTGTTCACCTTCATTATACTGCTCTGCTTTATCAATCCAAGGATCAGGAATTGTGTCCTTTATACTTAAAGAAATGCGCTTGGTTTCAGGATCAAAATTTTTGACAAAGACATCAACTTTCTGACCAACCGTAAGAACATCCGATGGGTGCTTCACACGGTCCCATGAAAGATCAGAAATATGTGCCAATCCATCTACACCACCGATATCAATAAATGCACCATAATCGACAATTCTCTTGACTATGCCCGTAATCGTCTGACCTGCTTCAAGGCTTGCAAAAACAGCAATCTGTTTTTTTTCACGTTCCCCTTCAAGAATCGTTCGGCGTGAAAGAACAAGACGTTGTTTCCTTATATCGAGTTCAATCGGCAATACTTCAAGTGTCTGCCCTACATAAATCGAAAGATCTTTAACAAAATGAAGTTCCAGCTGCGAAGCTGGAATAAATCCCCGAACTCCATTCACCGCTGCTACAAGCCCGCCTTTAACGACCTGTGTAACCTTAGCTTCTACGGTCTCTTTCTTTTCAACAATACCAGCAATCTCATCCCAAGCAACAAACTTGTCTGCTTTAACTTTTGAGAGAATTACACCCTTTTCGCCACCCATTGATACAACAAATACATTAATTTCATCACCGACTTTAACAACATCTTCTGCTGACTCCGGTGCCGGATAAGTAAGTTCCGCTTTTGGAATAGCAACTTCTGCCTTATAACCAATATCAACAAACGCTTCATTGTGATTTACAAGTACAACTGTACCCTTTACGACTTCATGTTCCTTTATTTCCTGAACTGATTCTTCTTGTAATAAACTTTCCATGTCTTGCACTTTTTATATACCTCCTTGATAATCCAGTCAGGAGTTGACGCCCCCGCTGTAATACCAATTTTTTCAATTTTATCAAACCACTGATTCTGCAACTCAACCACAGTCTCTATATGGTAAGTCCTACACTTTTTTGCACAAAGCTGTGCAAGTCTTGTCGTATTAGCACTATTCTTTCCGCCAATCACCAGCATAACATCAACGCTCTTTGCAAGTTCAATTGCTGCTGCCTGACGCTGATCCGTTGCTGTACAGATCGTACGGACAATTCTAAGATCATTTGACTTGTCCAAAAGAATCATTACGATTTTTTTAAACGCATCACCAGAAAAAGTTGTCTGTGCCACAATCCCCAGTTTACCGCAAGCAGTAAGGGCCGCTGCTTCTTCTTCTGTCTCAACAACAATCGCCTTATGACCAGACCATTCAAAGATACTTCTGACCTCCGGATGTTTTTTTTCACCAACAATTACAACCAGATAACCTGACTCAGCTAAAGTATGTGCTGCCATCTGTGCTTTCTTTACATGCGGACAAGTTGCGTCAACAAGCTGTAGACCAGCAGCTGCTGCTTCCTCATAAACCTGAGGCCCAACACCATGTGAACGAATAATTATTGTCCCGCCATCCATTTCATCCAACGAATTGACCATACCAACACCTTCGTGTTCAAGCCGTTCTACCATCTGTGGATTGTGAATGATTGGGCCGAGTGTAAATGAATTTCCTACCGGTGAAGCACTACTCCGTGCCAAGTTAATTGCACGCTTAACACCATAGCAAAACCCAAGATACTCCGCTAAAAGCACTTCCATATTTTCATCACCATCAACTTATCTTATCGCAATCTACTGTATAGTATAACATAAAGTTACATATTATTGCTATTTAATTTTATCATTCTGTCAATTTTATCCATGATTTTTTGCGAAAATACCTGCAAATCCTCTTTATTATTATGTTTTCCCTCAAAGATAATTGGTTTTCCATAAACAACCCTGAGTTTGGGAAAATAACTTCCCTTTTGAAAAATTTTGTCTGTACCAATGAGCGCTGCCGGCACAACAGGTGCTGTCGTCATTGCAGCAATAAGTGCAATACCCGCTTCTGGTTTATGTATCGCTCCATCCTTGCTGCGCGTTCCTTCCGGAAAAAGGCCCAGACAATTTCCCATTTTAACAACCTTGATTGCTGTCTTAATTGCTCCCCTATCCGCCGCGCCGCGCTTTACTGGGAATGCATGACAACCAGTTATAGCTCTGCCAAATATTGGCACATCAAAAAGCTCCTGCTTTGCCATATAGCTTACCGGGCGCCGCAAAAAAGCCGCCAGGAGAGGAGGGTCAAAATTGCTTGTATGATTCGCGGCAAGAATGATTCCCCCATCCGTTGGCACATTTTCCCGGCCAATAATCTCCGCCCGGAAAAACAGCTTAAAAAAAACCCTCAGCACAAATTGCAAAAATCTGTATCCCATCTTATCACCTGCATCTTTTCAAAATGAATTCCACAACCGTATTAACATCTATCCCCGTCGTATCGAGGAGCACCGCATCCACATCCTGAACAAGCGGAGATATTTCCCGCTCACTATCCGCCTTATCACGGGCTGCAATATCAATCTGCAACTTTTTAAGGTCAACATCATAACCTTTTTTTCTCATTTCCGTCCAACGGCGATTTGCCCGTTCCTCAATGGAAGCCGTCAAAAAAATCTTTACATCAGCCTTCGGTAATACATTTGTTGCAATATCCCGACCATCCATAACGATAGCCCCACGCTCTGCCATCTGGCGCTGTAAATCGACCATTTTTTCCCGTACAGGTGCCAGCCTAGCTACTTGTGAAACGATTTTTGTTACTTCTGGGGTCCGAATCAAACGGCTAACATCCTGCCCATCAACAACAACCTTTGTCTTGCCATCTTTATAGTAGAGATCGACATGAATATCTCTTACAACATCAATAATAAGCATGTCTGTTACTGGATAATCCTGCTGTAAAGTCTTCCAGGCTACAGCTCGATACATAGCCCCTGTATCAATATAGGTATAGCCCAATGTCTGTGCCACGATTTGGGCAACCGTGCTTTTACCAGCGCCAGCCGGACCATCAATTGCAACCACAAGATTTTTCATACGTTTTCTCCTCCATTTACTTAGCTAATCCATTCAGGATATCATAGAATTCCGGGTAAGAAATATTTACGCATTCACCAGCCTCAATTTCAACACCATTGCCGGCTGCACCCGCAATAGCTAATGCCATAGCAATACGGTGATCATGGTATGAGAAACATACTGCCGTTTGCAAAGTTTGTCCACCTTTAATGATAAGACCATCTTCTGTACCCCTGATGCATGGTGCGAGTTTATTAAACTGATCCATAATCGCCTGCAAACGATCCGTTTCTTTCACACGAAGCTCACCGGCACCCGTAATTACAGTCTTACCTTCTGCCAGCATAGCGGCAAGTGTAATAATCGGAATTTCATCAATAAGCCGAGGCATAATTTCTGCACCAAACTTCGTTCCATGCAGCTCGGCATAGCGCACGCGAATATCAGCTACAGGTTCTTTCCCACTCAGTCGTTTATTGAGCAGCACAATATCTGCTCCCATTGAACAAAGTACATCAAGTATACCCGTGCGCGTTGGATTCACACCAACATTTTTGAGCAGCACATCGCTGTCTTTAATAACAGATGCCGCGACAAGCCAGTATGCTGCCGAACTAATATCACCCGGAACCTCAATGTGTTCTGGTGAATGAAGTTCTTTTATTCTCTTAATTGTAACACTTGTTCCTTTTTTCTTCAGAGGCACACCAAAACTTTCCAGCATACGCTCCGTATGGTCACGTGATGTATATGGTTCCGTAACTGTGGTTTCACCATCGGCATACATTCCAGCAAGAAGAATTGCTGATTTCACTTGTGCACTCGCCATTGGCATCGTATAAGTAATCCCCTGAAGACTTTGTGCTGACGGAACAACTGTTATTGGTAAAAAGCGATTACCATTGCGTCCAACAATCTGCGCCCCCATTTTACTTAACGGTTTTATGACCCGAGCCATAGGACGCTGACAAAGCGACACATCACCTGTAAACGTCGTTAAAAATGGCTGTGGTGCCAAAATCCCCATCATGAGCCGCAAGGTCGTACCGGAATTTCCGGCATCAATAATGCCAGCTGCTTCCGTCAATCCTTTAATTCCCCTACCGTATACAACAAGCTGCGTATCACTAACCTCATCGACTTTTACTCCCAAAGAACGCATACAAGCTACCGTTGACAGGCAATCCTGCGCATGCAAAAAATTTGTTATCCGTACTACTCCGTCACCAAGGCTTGCGAGCATAACACTGCGATGAGAGATTGACTTATCCCCCGGAACAACGATCTCTCCCTGTAATCTCTCTAATCGATCAATTGTCTTATTTCCACCCATACCAGTTCAGACCCTTCCTTATTTTAATCGTTCCACACACTCCATTGCCCTGCTGCTGCTCCTGTCGAAAAAGCTGATTGCAAATTGAATCCACCGGTAAAACCATCAACATCAATAACCTCTCCGGCAAAATATAGTCCCCGAACAATCTTTGACTCCATCGTTTTCGGTTTAATTTCTTTTACAGATATACCTCCAGCAGTCACAATAGCCTCAGAAAGCGGCCGAGTCCGTGTAACCGTCAATGTAAGATGCTGTAACGTTTCTCTGAGACGCATCCGTTCTTCCTTCGTCACCTGATGAATTTCCTTTTCTCCATCCAGATAAGCAAAATTAATGACTGGTTCGATAAGCTTCCCTGGTAAAAGACCATGCAGTGAATTCTTGATTTGCTTACGAATATACATATCGAAATCCCGCTGTATTCTTGCATCAAGTTTTTCTGGTGTAAGCGCCGGTTTCAAATTAATGACTAACTCGACTGTTTCTTTTTTTGCAAGATGCACTGCTACAATACGGCTCAATGACAAAACAATCGGCCCTGTCACACCGAAATGTGTGAACATCATCTCGCCAAATTCATCACTAATTTTTTTACCATCAGCCATCACTGTCACAAGTACATTGCGCAAAGAAAGCCCCTGTGCGCCCTTCACCCATTCTTCTTCAGTTTCAAGTGGTACAAGTGATGGCCTTAGTTCCGTTATGGTATGTCCCAGTTTCTTCGCCATATCGTAGCCATCCCCTGTTGATCCGGTTCCCGGATAAGATGCCCCGCCAACCGCAAGAATGACCGCATCGGCAGCATAAAGTGCACCATATAGGGTCTTCACGCCTATTGCCCTGCCCTCTTCAACAATAATTTCCCTTACCGGCATATCCGTTTCAACTTTCACACCCAGCCGATGAAGTACCCGCAGCATTGCTCCTACAACATCTGCCGCATGGTCACTTTCCGGAAAAATACGTCCACCACGTTCTACTTTTGTCGAAATACCATTTATGTTGAAAAACGCAATGACATCATCTTTATCAAATGCACGTATTGCACTATTCAAAAAGACTCCATTACCTGTCATATTTTTAATAAATTCTGCCGCATCAGCAATATTTGTTATATTACAACGTCCTTTGCCTGTAATAAGCATTTTTTTTCCGACTCGCTTCATTTTCTCTAAGAGTGTAACATCTGCACCGTTCTCTGCCGCTTTTATCGCAGCCATCATGCCAGCCGGACCAGCTCCTATGACAATAATTTTCTTCATTTTTTCCCCTCCGACGCAAACTCCTGCAAATGAGCAATCTCTCGTGGTGTAAGCTCTCTATACTGTCCACGCCGCAGTCCCGACAATGTCAGTCCGGCAAACTCGACACGTTTAAGTGCCTTCACATCATGTTTAATCGCCTCAAACATGCGGCGGACCTGACGGTTACGCCCTTCATGAATCGTAACCTCAATCTCAGTCAAATCACGCATTGGATCCATTCCCGTGACATACACCTTTGCCGGCGCTGTCGGTCCATCTTCCAACATGATGCCCGCCCGCAGCTTATCAAGTGCTTCCTCGACCGGTTGCCCGCTGACACGTGCCACATAGGTTTTATATATTTCATACTTCGGATGTAACAATGAATTCATAAGCGCACCATCATTTGTCAGTAAAAGTACGCCCTCCGTATTATTATCAAGACGGCCTACAGGATAAACACGTTCTTTAACCCCCCGCAAAAGATCAAGTACCGTTTTGCGGCCCCGCTCATCTTTTGCTGTTGACAAATATCCCTTTGGTTTATTCAAAATATAATATGCACGCTTCTCTTCCCTCGAAATAACCGTTCCGTCTACAGCAATTTCATGTACACTTTCCTCAATTTTTGTCCCGAGCTCTGTTACAACCTTGCCATCAACCTTTACGCGACCTTCCACAATAAGCTTTTCAGCAGCACGACGCGAAGCGATGCCTGCCTGACTAATAATTTTTTGTAAACGTTCCAAATTTTTCCCCTATCCCTTTCCTATAAAAAAAGAGCTGTACAAACAGCCCCTCTTTTTATGACAGCAATAATGTATGCTTTAAATAATCTACTGTACTCGCAAAATACTTGCACAGCTGTAAAAAAAACGACTTTTTCCCAATAGATTCCGTTGCTACAAGATTTGCCGATGCAATCTCATTATTTTCATAGAATACCGATACTTTACCAACAATATCTCCCTTTTTTATAGCTGCATTCACACGATCAGGAGCATCAATCACCGTACGGAAATCAGCTTTCTCATCATCAACAACAGGAACTTCAATTGATGTATTTGTCTGTAAGGACAGACTTGACTTATCACCAGTGATGACCTTCACTTGCTTGAGCACAGCACCTTTTTTCACCAGCGTAACCGACTTCACATGCCGAAAACCATAGTCCAGCATTGCAATAGAATCATTCCACATATAAAGACTATCAAGAACAACCGTGATGAGCTGCACACCATTCTGCTTTGCCCCAGTAACAAGACAGCGTCCAGCAGCATTTGTGTAGCCCGTCTTAACACCATTCCCGCCCTTGTAAAGCCAGAGCATCCGGTTTTCATTTCTAAGTTCACGGTTATAACCCTTGTCTGCCCATGGGATCTGCTTCTCCTTTGTACTAACAATCTGTTCAAACATTGGATTACGATAGCCATAGGCCGTAATTTTCGCCAGATCATACGCCGTTGTATAGTGATTTAAATCTGGCAGCCCGCTTGAGTTGACAAAATTTGTATTCGTCGCTCCGATTTCATGCGCCTTGTCCGTCATCAACTTGGCAAAAGCATCGACACTTCCAGCAATATGCTCTGCTACGGCAACCGTCGCATCATTTCCCGATACGAGCATCATACCATACAACAGATCAGCCAATCGTATCTTTTCCCCCGGTTCCAGCCAAATTGTCGAGCCTTCAGTTTGCGATGCATTACGACTTACCGTCACAATATCATCAAGATTCCCCTTTTCCAATGCAACAATCAGCGTCATTATCTTCGTCGTACTGGCAGGATAGCGCCGTGCATTGCCATCTCTGGAATAAAGGACCTTTCCCGTAGCCGCCTCCATAACAATTGCTGAACGTGCCGTTACAGACGGCAGGAGATCATCCGCACTTATATATACATTGTTCATTGCAGCTGTATTCAGCTGCTCCGCCGCATAGACAACCGGGCTGCAGCAAACAGTGAAAAAAATTAATACACCCATAAAAAAGGAACCAACAATCTTCAACTTTTTCATCCTTTCCTAGATACACTTTTAATATTATAACGAAGATAATGAAACAGCGTCAAGGATTTTTTGACAAAAACAAAATACGATTGCAATCGCAATCACTTCAGACAAAGCAAACCGTCAATACCATAGTATGGCACAAAGATAATAAGCGCCCCCCATTCTCCTGCAATCAAAAAACAGACCAGATGACACCCAAAAATTGTAGAGAGTAAAAAGCAGACTGTTGTAGTAACCACAACCGCCTGCTAAGCTTTATTCAAGATTTTTCCCTGTATCAAGACTGAGTTGTTCTATCTTAGGCAGATCATCGACAGATCCGGTTTCAGGCAATGTTGGAAGATCCTGCAGACCATCAAGACCAAAGCATTTCAAAAATTCATCCGTTGTTCCATAGAGAATTGGTCGACCTATAACAGGCTTGCGGCCAACCTCAACAATAAGATTACGATCAATCAATTTTGCAAGTACACGATCAACATGAACGCCACGGACATCTTCAATTTCCTGTTTCGTAATCGGTTGTTTGAAAGCAATAATTGACAGCGTCTCCAATGCTGGTGCAGAAAGTTTCTTATCCATGACTTGTGTCATTTTCTCCATATATGGCGCAAGTTCCGGTTTTGTTACGAGCTGATAACCACCTGCAACCTTAATAATCGTAAGACCACTGGTTTTCGACTCCATTTCATCCTGTAGTGAAGCAATGATTTCCTCAAGATTCGTCCTGTCAATTTTCAGTATATCTACAAGTTGTCCTACGGAAACAGGATCTCCGCTCACAAAAAGCAATGCTTCAACCAGCCCCTTCAATTCTTCATAAAACACTATGTTTCACCATTCCTTGCATAAAGATAAATAGGCGCAAATGACTGCTCCTGTCGTATAATGACCGTCTTGAGTTTCATTAGCTCCAGAAGTGCCAAAAACGTCGTGATAAGCTCTTCTTTTGTTCCTGCCTGTATAAAAGCATTCGTAAAAAGAACACATCCTCCCGCTTCAATCAACGCCTTTATATATTCCATCTTATTTTTAACACTATAGTGTTCACGTCTCACAATACCTACTGTTTCAATCTCTTCATTCGCTGCCAGCACCATCCGAAAAGCCTCAACAAGAAGATTCACGCTTACATTTTCCGGAGGCAAATGATGTATGGGTAAACTTGATGCTTCACGGTAAAAATATTTTCCCTGCTTCTCTGCCAAATTGTCAAGAATCCCACTTACTTCCTTAAAACGACGATACTCCAGCAAACGCTCAATAAGCTCCTGGCGTGGATCTTCATTGTCATCTTCTTCAGCGATGGCTTTTGGCTGTTTAGGCAGCAAAATTCTTGATTTTATTTGCAAAAGCGTCGCCGCCATCACAAGAAATTCACTGGCAATTTCTATATTGAACTCTTTAAAACACTGAAGATACTCAAGGTATTGCTCCGTAAGACGAGCAATTGGAATATCATAGATATCAATCTTGTTTTTTTCAATAAGATGCATAAGAAGATCCATCGGTCCTTCAAATGCATCAAGCTTTACTGTATAATTCTCTGTCATAAATTATCAAATCAAATGCATTGCATCATGCACTTTAGCCATTGTGCATTGCGCAATAACACGTGCTTTTTTGGCGCCATCATCAAGAATATCCGTAATCAAAGCCTTCTTACCAACATACTCCTGACGACGTACATGCATATCCGCCATGAGCGTTATCATTTTTTCTGCTAGTATCTTCTTGCATTCTACGCAGCCAATACAGCCACCACGACAATTTTTTTCAATAGTTTCAATATCTTCCTTATTAAAAAGCTTATGAAACTTAAACGCAACACAGACATCCGGATTACCTTTATCTGTTTTCTTGATACGCTGAGGATCTGTTATGATCATTCGTACCCGCTCTCTTAACTCATCCGGGCTTGCTGCGAACGGAATAGTATTACCATAGGACTTGCTCATCTTTCGACCATCAATGCCTGGCAAAACTGCAGCGCGGCTCATAAGTCCCTGCGGTTCAACAAATACCGGTTTGTATATGCTATTAAAGCGTCGCGTGATTTCACGGGCAAGCTCAAGATGTGGGTTCTGATCTTCACCAACCGGTACCCACCCCGCATTATAAAGAATAATATCAGCCGTCATAAGTACTGGGTAGCCTAAAAATCCATATGTATTTATATCCTTCCCCTGATCGCCCAACTGCTTTAGCTTGTCCTTATAAGTAGGTACACGTTCAAGCCAGGAAAGCGGTGTCATCATAGAAAGCAGTAAATGAAGTTCCGCGTGTTCCTTAACATGGGACTGAATAAAAATGACATTTTTCTCCGGGTCAAGCCCTGCACTCAGCCAATCAAGGGCCATATTATAAATATTTTCCGGAATCTTACTTGTGTCCGCATAAGCACTTGTAAGCGCATGAAGATCTGCAATTGCAAAAAAACATTCATAATCATTCTGTAGTTTTACCCAATTTTCCAAAGCTCCCATATAATTTCCCAAATGAAACTTGCCCGAAGGCTGCATAGCACTAAAAATACGACCCTTACTCATAAAAAATCCCCCTAAAATATAAATGAAACAATAAGCGACATGATACTTAAAATAAAATGCTGTATTGGTACAAGGATAATACTCAAAATCGGCGTAGCTATCATTATAATAAAAACAATGAAGCTATAACGTTCAAGCCCCTGTAACTTATAAGCCAGCTCGCCTGGCAAATATGCCATTAAAATCTTTGATCCATCCAGCGGTGGTATCGGAATCATGTTAAAAATAGCAAAATTGATATTGTATAAAACAACAAGGTATAGCACCACACGAAGCCAGCGTTCATGAACGCCTATATTAGCAAGCACCGCCATGAGCACCATCGCTGTAAACGCCATAAGCAGGTTGGCTGCCGGACCTGCTAAGGAAACAAGAATTTCGCCTTGTTTCCAATTTTTAAAATTACGTGGATTAATCATGACCGGCTTTGCCCAACCAAACTGAACAAAAAACAGCATTAAAAGCCCAATCGGATCAATATGAGCAATTGGGTTCAATGTAAGCCTTCCCGTCATTCGCGGTGTGAAATCTCCCATGGAGTTTGCAACACGTGCGTGAGCATAT
The DNA here is from genome assembly GCA_041669965.1 of Selenomonadaceae bacterium. GTDB lineage: Bacteria > Bacillota > Negativicutes > Selenomonadales > Selenomonadaceae > UBA1792. The sequence continues at coordinate 10,260 of JBAYAD010000007.1, read as the reverse complement.
TCATGGATTGTCATTGCAATGATCAATCCCGGTATACCAAAAATCATATCAGAACCAAACATATTACACCTTCCTATTTCTTTTCCAATTTATTTTTCAGTAAAAGTATAGCCGTAACAGACTTTGCATCATAAATTCTGCCATCCGCAATCATCTGCTCTGCTTCAATTAAAGGAACAGAAACCGTATGGATAAACTCATCTTCATCCGGACACTGCTCCCCAGGGATAAGTTCTTCTGCTGCATAGATATGAATGCATTCATTGGAAAAACCAACCGTCGTCGCAATCATTGTAAGCTTTTCTATTTTACCTGCCGTATAGCCAGTTTCTTCCTTCAGCTCACGCATTGCACAATCAAGCGGATTTTCATCTGGTGCATCGAGCTTACCAGCTGGAATCTCCAGCGTGATTTTCTGCATTGGATAACGATACTGACGCACAAGGATAATATTGCCATTTGGCAAAAGAGGAATGACAGCAGACGCCCCTGGATGACATATCCATTCACGCGTAGCCTTCTTGCCATTCGGCAATTTCACAGTATCCTTGCTCACATGAAGAAGCACTCCGTCATATACTTTTTCTGACTTGATTTTTTCTTCAATTAAATCTATATCCATAGTTTTCCCCCTAAGTCATATCAAAATATGACTTGTCCTTCCCTTTATTGTTTTCCTTTTTCTAGTATTATATCCTATTTTGTTTTATTTACAATGTAATTTTTCATTTTCTTTTATGCCTTATTGTAATACAAATCAATCAAAAATACTATTAGCAATAGTATAACAAAGTATATACTCCTTTACATAATTGCCTTCCGTTGTTTTTCTTTCTTTAATTTTGCATTATCTACCATTTCCATCGCATTGTCAAGTGACGCCACTGTAGCATCAACTCCTGATGCCATACGAGCAATTTCATTTAGTTGCTCACCTTTGCCCAGTCGTTTAACCTCCGTCACAGTCTTTCCACGTTGAACTTGCTTATCAATATAAAGATGTACATCTGCCATACAGGCAATCTGAGGCAAATGTGTTATACAAAGCACCTGCTTGTAGGCAGCTACAAGTGAAATACGCTCCGCTACCATCTGAGCTGTCCGGCCGCCGATTCCTGTATCGATTTCATCAAAAACCATGACACCGATCTTGTCCCTAGCTGCCGTAACAGCTTTGATAGCGAGCGCAATTCGCGAAAGTTCTCCTCCTGATGCAACTTTTTGAATAGGTTTTTCCGTTTCACCCAAATTGGCCGAGAACATCATTACGATATCATCTGCACCAGAAACTGTAAATTTCGGCAATGGTGTGAGCTTTATATAGAATTTCGCATTGGGCATTCCAAGTGACAAAAGATGTTGTTCAATGGCCTTCGACAATTTCCCCGCCGCAGACAGGCGCAGTGCTGTAAGCTTATTTGCCTCTGCTCTGACCTGCTTTGCCATAGTATCAATTTCTTTTCTCAACTGCTCAATGGTTTCATCATAGTTTTCAATATCAACTAGTTCCTGCTTTGCTTTTGCATAGTGTTCCATAACATCTTCAATTGTCGCACCATATTTCTTACACAGCTTATAGATTACATCCATACGTTGCTGCAGCTTATCGAGTTTTTGTGGACTATAATTAATGTTTTCACTATAATCACGAATCTCATAAGCAGATTCCTGTAGTTGACAACAGGCATCTGTTACCATTTGCAATGTATTGTTCAGCGAATGATCATAACGTGACAATCCTTCAAGATTTTGCTTTACAGACGTCAATAGTGAAAGTGCTCCCTGTTGGTTCTTTCCTCCGCCGCCATCAAGAGCAATAAAAGCTTCCTTTACAAAGTCTGAGATTTTTTCAGCGTTTGACAGAATTTTTATCTCACCCTCAAGGGTTTCATCTTCTTTTTCTTTCAGCTGAGCTGCTTCAATCTCATTTGTTTGCCAACGCAGCATATCAAGACGCTGCGCGTATTCCCTAGCCGCGTCTTCTTTTTCCTTAAGTGCAGCTTCGCATGCTTGCCAGTCCTTATAAATTTTCTGATAAATTTCACGCTGCTCACCAATGTCTTTTTCAAATCCATCTAATAAGGCGAACTGATTCTCTGTCCGCAAAAGCGCCTGATTTTCATGCTGTCCATGAATATCAATAAGAAACTCACCCAGCTTTTTCAACACAGCCAATGTTACATGACACCCATTGATGATAATCATATTTTTCCCCGCCCGAGTAATCTGCCGTGTTATAATAAGATTTTCATCTGCATCATCAATCACCTGATCTAGTAAAAAGCTATGGATATCTTGTTGATATTCCATATCAAATACCGCCTCAACACGCAGCCATTCACACCCTGTTCTTATGTAATCCGCTGTCATACGATGTCCGAGAATAGCCCCTAATGAATCAATAAGAATTGACTTTCCAGCCCCTGTTTCCCCTGTGAGTATGTTAAGTCCCCGATCGAATTCAACCTGTACATGTTCCAACAAAGCAAAGTTCCATACCGTTAATGTTTTTAACATCCGACCATCTCCTTTTATGAAGAATCTCAGACTATCATCGTTTCGAGTTTTTTTATAATTTCCGGTACAGCTCCAATTGGCTTAATGACAACAAATATGTTATCGTCACCGGCGACCGTACCAATGATTTCCGGCCATTTTGCATAGTCAAGCGTCGAAGCGACTGCATTTGCTGCTCCTGGCAATGTCTTAATCACAATAATATTTTCACTAAAGTTCAGTCCTATAACAGAGTCTTGAAACATCCTTGCCATCCTGTTTTTTGAAAACACCATGTTTTTTTCCATTGGATAGGCATACCGATATCGCCCATCACCAGTAGGTACCTTTATAAGCATAAGTTCTTTAATATCGCGAGAAACCGTTGCCTGAGTTACTTCTATATGCTGTTTACGCAGCGATTCTGCTAAGTCTTCCTGGGTTTCTACTACGGAGTTTTCAATTATATCTTTAATCTTCGCATGGCGTATCGCCTTCATATTCTCACCCTCTGACTTTTTCTATAAAATATAAAAATGGTGCCGTATCAGCATGATTTATCATTCTATAACATCCCACTGTATAATCTTTTTTTGATACGGTTTGTAAATATGCGTCAAGCTTATCAGCTTCCTCTCTACCCGTCAGATGCCCCGGATAAACTACAACTGCCAGAACACCATGCAAGCACAGCTGACCCAACACATTTTTTATTGCCTGCAAGGTTGACTCCGGCTGTGTTGTAAGTGAATGGTCGCCCCCTGGAAGATACCCCAGATTAAATATGGCTGCATCAATTTTTGCTTTGACAAAATCTGTGATGTTTTTATGATCTGCCAATATACAGGTTATTTTATCCATATAATCAATTGTTTTTTCCCGTACGGCGGCAAGTGCTGTTTCTTGTATATCAAACGCATAAATGTGTGCTCCCGGCTGGGAATTTTCTGCTAAAAACAAGGTGTCATTCCCATTACCGGCTGTCGCATCAACAATAACCATTGATCTCTGCAAGACAGTCTTCAATAATACTTGTGCTACTTCTATTGCACTGCTTATTATCTGCACTATGCATTCCCCCATAATTTTGTCCGAAGTATCTGATAGTAATTTTTATCCTCGAATTTTACAATTTTCGCTGAAGTAACGGCTTTTCGAACAATGACCTCATCTCCCGGTAATAATCGAAAACTTTCCTGTCCGTCAAAGGTCACAAGAATATCCTGATGTACAGCTGCAATATGGATACATACCTCTTCATTTTCATCAATAATCATTGGACGCACATTAAAGGTGTGTGGACAAATTGGTGTCACCAAAAGCACCTTAATCTTTGGATTAATAAGGGGTCCACCAGCAGAAAGTGAATACGCTGTTGATCCCGTAGCCGTTGAAACAATAAGCCCATCTGCCTTATAGTCTGCAACCCTGCACCCATCAATACTGAGTCCGAGATGCAGCATCCGCGCAACACCGCCCTTCGTAACAACAACATCATTTACTGCATTTCCTAAAAAGCGCGTTTCGTCACCACTTTTTACAAAACCGGCAAGCATAAGCCTTTCCTCTATATGATATATATGATGCAAAATCTTTTCCAACTTGCTTTCAATCTCTGACAATTCAATATCAGCCAGGAAGCCAAAACTTCCAATGTTAATTCCACAAACCGGGATATTTTGCTTGTTTAGTCGGCGGCATACACCAAGGAGTGTTCCATCACCGCCAATGCTAAGACCCATATCAAAAAACTGTTCATCAATATTGACTGCACCAAGTTTCTCATAGCCAAAAAACAGTGCCTCATCCATTGGCATAATAAGCTCAACCTCTTTATGCTTACAAAAACTTACAATACGTCTAAGAACCATTCCCGAATTTTCTTTATCTACATTTGGAAAAACAGCAATTTTAAACATCTCTCTATCCCCAAATCTTTAAGATTATATTTTCTTATCAAGATTTTCATGTGCTGCCTTTACAACCTGCAGAATCATATCTTCAGTAACGACATCATCGTTTTTATCATCAAGATCAAGACGAATAAGATATTCTATATTTCCTTCTGGTCCTTTTACTGGCGAAAAAGTAAGGTTTCTCACCATAAAACCAATAGCACGGCTAACGGCAACAACCTTACAAATGACATCCACATGTACTTTAGGATCACGAACAACGCCTTTTTTACCAACCTTTTCTCTTCCAGCTTCAAATTGTGGCTTGATAAGTGCTACAATTTCACCCATGTCCTTCAATAACGCCTTCACATGTGGCAATACTTTTTCCAGTGAGATAAATGCCACATCGATCGAAGCAAAATCCAGCTTTTCACCAATACTCTCTGTTACAACATTACGAATGTTCGTCCGCTCCATATTGACAACACGTTTATCTGTGCGAAGTGACCATGCCAGCTGACCATAACCAACATCAACTGCAAAGACCTTTACTGCCCCATTTTGCAAAGAACAGTCCGTAAAACCACCAGTTGAGGCGCCAATATCCGCTACAACTTTTCCTTCCAAAGACATTCCAAATTTTTCAATAGCTTTGGCAAGCTTAAGACCACCACGACTCACATAGGGAATACTATCACCAAGTACACGTATAACAGCCTCCGCTTTCACAAGTGTTCCAGCTTTATCTATTTTCTGATTATCGACAAGCACAAGACCTGCCATAATCGTTGTCTTTGCACGTTCTCTGCTCACAACAAGATTACGTTCAACAAGCAGTACATCTAATCTTTGTTTTGCCATATCATTTATCCTTATTCATAAACTTTTTTACTTTTTCCAAAACAGTATCAACCGTAAGACCACATAGTTCCAAAAGCTCTGCTTTTGTTCCCTGCTCAATGAATTCATCTGGCACACCAATGCGCAGCACCTGCGGCTTTCTCAGACCAGCATCGTTCAAAAACTCTAACACAGCTGAGCCGAAACCACCAGCCAATACGTTTTCTTCCATTGTCACAATAAAGTCCATTGTTTCCGCAAGCTCTCGCAATATTGCTTTATCAAGCGGCTTTATAAAACGCGCATTGATAACCGTTGCAGCAATACCATCCTGTTCAAGGCACTCAGCTGCTCTGGATGCTACAGAAACCATTGTACCAACAGCAAAAAATGCAACTTTTCCACCCTTATTTAAAATCTCGGCCTTACCAACTGGCACATCCTGAAACTCTGGCACAATCTCTACACCAAGACCCGAACCACGTGGATAGCGCAGCACAATGGGTCCGTTAAAATCAACTGCCATTCCCAACATTTGACGAAGTTCATTTTCATCCTTCGGTGCCATAATTGTAAGATTAGGAATGTGACGCAGATAAGAATAATCAAATACACCATGATGCGTCGGCCCATCTTCACCAACAAGTCCAGCCCGATCAAGACAAAGTACAACTGGCAAATTCTGCAGACAGACATCATGTAATATCTGATCATACGCACGCTGCGCAAAAGTCGAATAAAGTACTACAACTGGCTTTTTCCCAGCTGCAGCCATCCCGGCTGCCAGGGTTACTGCATGCTGCTCTGCTATACCAACATCAAAAAATCGTTGCGGATATACTCTGCCAAATTCCTTAAGACCCGTACCAGCCGGCATTGCGGCCGTAATCGCCGTTATTGCTGTATTTGTCTGTGCCAGATCAATAAGTGCACAACTAAATACAGATGTATACGATGGCGGTACGTTCTTTTTTTGAACTATTTCCCCTGTTGCCACATCAAATTTACCAACGCCATGAAACTTATCCGGTTCCAACTCTGCCGGCAGATAACCTTTGCCTTTTTTCGTAAGAATATGAATGAGAATAGGTCCCGTCAATCGCTTTGCCCGCTGTAACACTTCAAGCAGCAAAGTTATATTATGACCATCAATCGGCCCAATATAGTTAAAGCCCATTTCTTCAAAAAGTCCGCCTGGAACAATAACTGACCTTACACCGTCTTTGATATGGCCCGCCGTCTTCATTACAGTATCACCAATTCCTGGAATACGGCGCAAAAGCCCCTCGATATCCTTCTTAGCCCTTGTATATTGGGGTGCTAAACGCATCCGTGACAAGTATTCTGACATAGCCCCGACATTTTTATCAATTGACATTTCATTGTCATTAAGAATTACAATAAGCTTTTTCCCCAAATCACCAGCATGATTAAGTGCCTCAAAGGCTTCGCCGCCTGTAAGCGCCCCATCACCGATAATCGCAACAATATTTTGCTGACTCCCGTTAAGATCACGAGCAACCGCCATACCAAGCGCTGCTGATATTGACGTGCTCGAATGTCCAACACTGAATGCATCATATACAGACTCTGATCGCTTTGGGAAACCTGTAATTCCCCCTTTTTGACGTAATGTATGAAATTGTTTACGCCTGCCCGTAAGAATCTTATGCGTATAAGCCTGATGACCGACATCCCAAATAAGCTTATCTTCCGGACAATGAAACACCGTGTGCAGCGCAATTGTAAGTTCGACAGTTCCAAGACTTGGTGCGAGATGTCCACCAGTCTTTGCCACAGTACTAATAATAAAAGCACGCAGTTCCAAAGCCAGCTTTTCCAGTTCACTCACAGACAGCTGTCTAAGCCGTTCCGGATTTTCTATGCTATCTAATATTGGGTTCATGCTCATTTACCTTTCAAGTTTTATTTATCACGATCAATTAAATATCGCACAAGTTCCCGCAAAAAATCGGCTTTCTCATCAAAACCATCAAGCGCTGCAGCAGCATCATCAGCAGCCTGACGTGCAAGCTGTTGTGCCGTTTCCAATGAAGTCAGCGTTACATAGGTTGATTTGTGGTTGCGTTTATCGCTGCCTACAGGTTTTCCTATAACCTTTTCTGATCCTGTGACATCAAGAATATCATCCGTAATCTGAAATGCCATGCCAAACTTTTCTGCATAAAGCGTAAGTGCAGTCAGTTGTTCTTCATCTGTCCCCGCAAGAATTGCTCCAGAACGAATCGCTGCACAGAAAAGCGCACCTGTTTTTCCCATATGCATTTGCTGCAATCTTTTCATATCAATATGCTTATTTTCGGATTCTAAATCAATAGCCTGACCACCCACCATACCATTGGGTCCAGCTGCCCGACTCATTTCTTTCACTACGGCCAGCCGGGCTTCTGCTGACGAAGCAGGTTGCTGCAGCATGACCTCAAACGCCATCGTCAGCAATGCATCGCCCGCCAGCACTGCCATACCATCACCATATACCTTATGGTTTGTAAGCTTTCCACGCCGATAATCATCATTATCCATCGCCGGCAAATCATCATGAATGAGCGAATATGTATGAATCATTTCAATCGCACAGGCCGTGCACAAATAATCCGTGCCCCTGCCGCCGACTGCATCTGCTGCTGCCATTAAAAGTACTGGACGAAGCCTTTTACCGCCTGCCATAAGACTATAGTTCATTGCGTCACAAAGCGTTTTATCCTGTGCAATTTTCCGCGGGAATATTTTTTCCATTGCTGTTTCAACAAGCTGCTGTTTTTCTTTCCAATATTCCTTAAACATATCTCAATCTCCCTCGATTTTAAGTTCCAGCTCCTGAATCTCACCATCTGTTTCCTTTAGCATCGTGTCCATAGCTTTTTCCACTTCATTTAAGGCCTTCATACAGCTCTGTGACAGCTTCACACCTTGTGTATATTGGCTCAAAAGCTCATCCAGACTTATATCACCAGTTTCCATTGTCTGAACAATTTCTTCCAACTGATGCATGGATTCTTCGAATGTAATTTTCTTTGCTCTTGCCATTAGGCATCATCCCTCCTAACATCACTAACAATTGCTGTAAAGCTACCATCTGCAAGCACGATTTCAAGAACTTGATCATGCTCTACTGCCTCTATACTGTGCAAGGTATTCCCACTTCTCTTCACAATCCCATAGCCACGTCGCAATACTTCTGCAGGATTGAGCAGCGCCAGCTTTTCAAACGCTATCTGCATTCTTTGTTTTTTATTAGTCAAAACAACTTCAGTACGCTGTACAAGTCGGGACTGCAAGCTATCAAGCCACTGACGCTTTTCTGATAAAAGTCTCTGTGGCGAGCACATTGACACACGTTTCAGATACATTTCCAGACGGCCTTGCCGTTGCTGCAAACCGTTGCGCATCACTCTATCCAACTGAGCTTTTAGTGACAACACATAACGTGATAAATCCGCCGTATCCGGAACAGCCAGTTCTGCGGCCTGCGACGGCGTTGCCGCCCGTACATCACTTACAAAGTCAGCAAGTGTATAGTCGGTCTCATGTCCTACTGCTGATATAATTGGGATTTTTGACGCAAAAATAGCCCGCACAACAATCTCTTCATTAAATGACCACAAATCCTCCATTGAACCACCACCGCGACCAACAATAAGCACATCGACAGAATAGCTCTTATTAAATATCTCAATGCCTTTTGCAATCTGTGCCGCCGATTCTGCACCCTGCACCTGCACAGGATAAAGTACAAGACGAACTGCCGGATTACGACGCTTCGCCACATGATAAATATCACGCAGTACTGCACCAGACAACGATGTAATCACTCCTATTGTCTTTGGGAAAGATGGTATATCTTTCTTATACGTTTCTAAAAAAAGCCCTTCATCTGTAAGTTTTTCTTTAAGTTGCTCAAAAGCAAGACTCAGTTCACCAGCGCCTTCCGGTACAAGTGTATCAACGTAGAATTGGTATAATCCATCACGTTCATAAACTGATACCGTTCCTGAAGTAATGACCTTGAGACCATTTGTCGGTACAAATCTAAGACGTTGAGCCCGACTATGAAACATAACACATTTAAGACTTGCGTCTGCATCTTTCAAAGTAAAATAGCAATGACCAGAGGCATACTGCTTAAAATTTGAAATCTCGCCACATACCATGACCTTTTTTAAAATAGAATCACTATTAATAAGTTGTTTTATGTATTTTGTAATTTCACTTACACTATGAACTGGCACAGTATACCCCCCACAGACAAAATAAGAAAAAGCCAGGCCATGAGCCTGGCAGATTCTGATATTGTTATTTAACCATAGCACCTAAAATCCCATTGACAAAACGACCAGAATCATCTGTACCAAATTTTTTTGCCAACTCAATCGCTTCATTTATTGCAATATTTGGTGTCAGTTTTTCCTCACTAAATTTCATTTCAAACACAGCAACACGTGTAATATTACGATCAACCCCTGACATGCGCTCAACCTTCCATTCACGTGAACTCTTCGTAATCATTGCATCAATTTCTGTCAAATGCAGTCTTGCTCCTTTAACAAGGATCTTTGCATACTCCCTATCATGTGCTGTAAACGGGCCGATTTCACCAGCTGCTGCATCTACAGCCTTTATCTGATTTTCCTCATCATTACTTTCAGCTGACTGATTTAAATCCAACTGAAAAAGTGCCTGTAATGCTACTTCACGAGATTGTCTCCGACTCATAAAAACCTTCCTTTATCCACTAAATCTTTATTTCCTGATCAACGCCGAAATATCGGTGGAAGAAAGCTTTGCAGCTTCTGCCAAAAATCTTCACTACTATCGATCTTCATGCCGACAAACAAGCCAATGAGGCCGCAAAACAATATAAAGATTGTTTTCCAGAAACCAAACAGCAATACCACAATTCCCAAAACAATTCCTAACATCGTGCCGAGAAATTTTCCCCGATGCTCCTGCCAGACCTCTTCGCTCAGTCGTTTAAAATCTTCTTTCATTTTGCCACCTCACCACC
>JBAYAD010000006.1:0-28586 GCA_041669965.1 Selenomonadaceae bacterium | reverse complement strand
TTCATATCAACAATCTTCTGCCCTTTTTTGCCATAAGATGTAACAACTGCATCCTTAAGATATTTGACAGCTGTTTCAAGAGGAACAATTGCGGCAAGCTTGAAGAACGCCGACTGCATAACCATGTTGAAACGTCCACCAAGGCCCAGGCCCTGCGCAATTTCAACAGCATTTACAATATAGAAATTAATTTCCTTTTCCGCAATATAACGTTTCATGGCTGCTGGCAGATTTTCCTCAAGCTGTTTTTCATTCCACACCGTATTGAGAAGGAACGTACCACCTTTTTTGAGACCTGCAAGAAGATCATATTTCGTTACGTAAGACTGCTGTGAACAGGAAATAAAGTTTGCTTTATTAATGAGATATGGTGAACTGATTGGCAGTTTACCAAATCGCAGATGCGACATCGTGATACCACCGGACTTTTTAGAATCATATGCAAAATATGCCTGTGCATACATATCCGTCTTATCACCAATGATCTTGATTGCGCTCTTATTTGCGCCAACTGTACCATCTGATCCAAGGCCCCAGAACTTGCATGCTGTCGTACCTGCTGGTGTCATATCAACATCTTCTGGATAAGCTGGCAATGAAGTATGCGTTACATCGTCTTCAATACCAATCGTGAAATTATTTTTAGGCTTGTCATCTTCCAAACTCTTATAAACAGCAAGAAGCTGATCCGGTGTTACATCCTTACCACCAAGACCATAACGACCGCCAACAATAACAGGATTCATATCTGAACTATAATAAGCAGCCTTTACATCAAGATAGACTGGTTCGCCAAGACATCCTGGTTCTTTTGTACGATCAAGTACAGCTACTTTCTTTACAGTCTTCGGTAAATATTTAAAGAAATGTTCAATAGAAAAAGGCCGATAAAGATGTATGCTCAGAATACCTACCTTTTCCCCTTTTGCATTGAGATAATCAACTGCTTCTGTTGCAGTTTCACACACAGAACCCATTGCAATGACAATGCGATCTGCATCCTTTGCACCATGATAATCAAACAAATGATGTTCGCGGCCTGTAACCTTTGCTAGATCAGCCATTGCATCTTCAACAAGCTGTGGCAGCGCATCATAATAACGGTTAACAGATTCACGTTCCTGAAAATAAATATCCGGATTCTGTGCCGTACCACGAACAACCGGATGATCCGGATTAAGCGCATTGTGACGGAAAGCTTCTACCGCGTCCCAATCAAGTATTTTACCAAGATCATCATAGTCGATGACTTCAATTTTCTGGATTTCATGTGATGTACGGAACCCGTCAAAAAAGTTCATAAATGGAACATGTCCTTTAATAGCGACAAGATGAGCAACTGCACTAAGGTCCATAACTTCCTGTACGCTGCTTTCTGCAAACATTGCAAAACCAGTTTGGCGTGTAGCCATTACATCCTGCTGATCACCAAAAATATTAAGTGACGAAGCCGCTAATGCACGCGCACTGACATGGAATACCCCTGGCAAAAGTTCTCCAGCAATTTTGTACATGTTCGGGATCATCAATAAAAGACCCTGTGAAGCTGTATATGTTGTAGTAAGAGCACCCGCCTGCAATGAACCATGTACAGCACCGGAAGCACCACCTTCTGACTGCAGTTCGACAAGACGAACCTTCTGCCCGAAGAGATTCTTTACACCCTTAGCTGCCATTTCATCCACGGATTCTGCCATTGGTGAAGATGGTGTGATTGGATAAATTGCTGCCACATCAGTAAACGCATAGGATATATACGCTGCTGCTGTGTTACCGTCCATTGTTTTCATTTTTTTGCTCATGTTTTGTATTGCTCCCCTCTATTATAAGATACCATAAAACTGTGCTGAGACGCAGTCTGCTACGGAAACGTTGCACACTTTCCCTCACAAATTTTCATAATTTTACCATAATGTATGAATAATTATGAACAAAATATATTTTCCATTTTGCCTGTCTGCCTACCCCACATACTGCATATTATACACCGTGAAAATACCATTGTAAATAAGAGTGCAGTCTTTTTTACGAAAAAGAACTTCGCACTTTTTTTCACAAAAAATGCTTTTATATACTATATTAATTGTATCATAAATGCATGCAAAGAATTTTTATACAATACATACAACAATGATTACTTACTTATTGATTCGTATTATTTTGCCTGCTATGCCTATAGCCATAGAGAAAATAAATTATAATTCCAATGAAACTCCAAATAAAGAACCTTTCCCATGTCATTGTTGAAAGATTATACATTATATATGAGCAGCTCAGAACTGCTAACGTCGCAATTGTCTTTACCCATGGACACCGAAATGGCCTTTTTGCTTCGGGATATTTTTTTCGCATAATCATAACACTTATTGATGATATGATAAATGCAAATAATGTTCCTATGCTGCACATTTCAGCCACAATATGAATTGGCGTAAATCCGCTGATAATTGCAACTGCGCAGCCAACAATGATTGTAATACGATGTGGTGAAGCATAATGTGTGTGCAGTTTGCAAATTGACTGCGGAATAAGACCATCGCGTGACATTGCAAAAAATGCGCGTGTCTGTGCATACATCATAACAAGCAGTACAGTCGTAAGGCCAGCAATCGCACCTGTACCGACAAGTGCCGAACCAAAGCTATAGCCAAGTGTCCTAAGAACATACGCAACCGGCTCCGCATTATCAAGCTCTTTATAGGAAACATTCCCTGTCATAACAGCCGTAACTGCAATATAGAGGATCGTACAAATGATAAGTGAACCAATAATTCCAATCGGCATATCCCGCGCCGGATTTTTCGTTTCTTCTGCTGCCGTCGATATAGAATCAAATCCAAGATAAGCAAAAAAGATAAATGCTGCTCCAGCCGATACACCAGAAAAACCAAATGGCATAAATGGTTTCCAGTTCATTGTATCAACACTCGGACCAGCAAGAAACAAAAACAAAAAGATTGCTAAGAGTTTTACCCCGACAAGTGTCTTATTAACCGTCGCACTTGTATGTACTCCACGAACAAGCAAACATGTAAGAAATAATGTAATAAGCACTGCCGGAAGATTTAAAATCCCACCATCTGCTGGTACAGATGTCCAGTTTTTAGAAATTCCGATACCCGCCGATTTCATAAGACCGATAACATAAGCCGACCATCCACCCGCTACAGCACTTGCCCCAACTGTATATTCAAGAGTGATATTCCATCCAACAAGCCATGCAACAAATTCACCCAGTGCGGTATACGCATAGGCATATGAACTTCCCGCTACCGGTACCATTGCTGCAAGCTCTGAATAGGCCATACTTACAAAGCCACACGTAATACTTGCAATAACAAAAGAAAGCATAAGTGCCGGACCAGCATAGTCTGCTGCTGCAACTCCGGTAAGCACAAAAATACCGGTACCAACAATAACCCCAACACCAAGCATAATAACGTCAAGTGAACTAAGTGTCCGCTTCATATGCGTTTTTCTTGCATCTGACGCATATGCCTCTATACTTTTTGTCCGAAAAATATCCAAAATAAAATAACCCCCTAAAAATTTTACTCACTATCACACTACACAATTAAAAATTATACCACAAAATCAAGTATCTTTCCTCTGAGAATACTTCCTGCATTATTCTTTTAAGCAGTACAATAACATTTTTCCCTCTAAGAGTTTACTTATTAGTCTAACCATCTATTATAAAACTCAGCTCTGTTCATTCAAAAAGAAAGCTGTATACAGACTATTAAAACAGCCTGTATACAGCTTCACACATTCTTGTTGTTTACTTCAAATCCCCTTAACGTAAAAGCGCCAAAACACCCATATTATCATGCATATTGAGTTTTGCCGCATATAGCGCAAACGCCTGTACTGTCTGCGATGATTTTAACTTTGTAACCTCAGCTGCAATATCCGTATCGCCCATCCCTGAAGCTGCATTCGTAAGGTTCTCTGTCTGTGATATATAGTTTGATGATGAATAGCTCAGCCCCTGCTGCACTGAACCAATATTCGTCGACTGCGAAAGGGCTGTATCAAGCGCTGCACTAACCGTGTCAAGTGCACTTGCAACCCCCTTCGATGTTGAAAGGTCAAGAGTTGAATCACCATTGGCATCCGTAAGACCAAGTCCCTGTGAACTCATATCACCCAGCGCTATGTTTTTATAACCATTATCACCCGCTACGGTAAGTGTTTTCGTTCCATCAAGAAGGCCCTGATTGTTAAATGTAATACCTGCATTCTCATCAATTTGAGAAACTGTCTGATCAACTTCCTTTTGCAGTGCACCAATATCGGAAGAATTATTCGTCCCATTGGCCGCTTGCAGAAGCTTGTCTTTAAGTGAACTCAGTGCAGTTACAGTTGAATCAACACCACCAGAAGCTGTCGACATCATCGCATTCATTGTCTGTGTATTCTCATTTGACTGTGATAAAGTCCCAATATTCGAATACATGCGTGTAAGTATTGAATATGCTGAGGCACCATCCGCCGCTGAATTATACTGCGAGCCACTTGCTATCTTCTGCATACTTTTACTTATCGTGTTTGATGTCGAGTTGATTGCATTTAAGGACATACTGGAATTTACGCTATAGATACTCATGTGAAATCCCTCCTTGAAGACTTTTCATTACTCCTATTCTCATTATACTAGAAGTACACCAAAAAAAGCAAGAAATTTTCGTTTACAGCTTTATTCCGCATCTCGCACATAAGACTTATCAATATGAATGACGGTATGATAATGTATATCCATATTTCGCACAGCTTCATTCACTTTTTTTCGTACTTCTACCGCCTTGAGCGGCACATCGTTTGGCAAAAGGATATCAAAGATAAGATTGTATCCGTCATAGCTTCGCGTAAGACGAAAATCATGCATACTCAGACGAGCATCTACACCTTTCACAACCTTATCAATTTTATTGCGTATTGCCAAAACCTTTGGATCATCATCGACTACCGGATCCATATGCACAATAGTCTCGGCATGAAACCTCTCGCGAAGACGATACTCCAGATGATCAATAGCTTCATGTGCCTTCATAATATCCATTGATGCCGAAATTTCTGCATGCAGCGAAAGAAACATTCTTCCTGGGCCATAGTCATGCACAATGAGATCATGAATACCGCATACATATTCATTTGTAAGTACAAAATCCTCAATTTCCTTAACAAACTTCGGCTCCGGTGCCTGTCCCAAAAGCGGCTGTATCGTATCTCTTGCAGCCAGAACACCACTGTAGAGAATAAAAGCCGCAACAAAGAGTCCGGCTGCACCATCAATATTCCAACCTGTAAAATAATTGAGGATAAGGTTCAGCAGCACGACAGCTGTCGCAACACAGTCATTCCTGCTATCCATCCCTGCTGTCTGCACTGCTGTTGAACTGATACGATCACCGATATTCTTATAAAATCGTCCCAGCCAAAACTTTACTGCAATAGAAAAAATCAATATACCTATTGTAATAAAATCAATAGTGACAGTCTCCGGTGTAAAAATTTTTTCCACTGAAGTTCGAAGCAGTTCAACTCCAACAAGAATAATTGCTACAGAAATCCCCAAGCCTGTAAGGTACTCAATTCGTCCATGGCCAAAAGGATGATCTTCATCCGGTGCCCGGTTTGCCAGCTTAAATCCAAGAATCGTAACCACGGATGAACCTGCATCAGACAAGTTGTTAAAAGCATCTGCCACAATCGAAATCGCACCGCTAAAAACTCCTACGACAATCTTTAAAATAAAAAGCAGCAAATTACAGCAAATCCCAACCACACCGCTCAACGTGCCATAACGTTCCCGTACGGTGGAATCAGTTGTTGTTTCATAATCTTTTATAAAACGGCGAATTAAAACTTCTGTCACTCATATCCATCCTATCTTTTTTCCTGTTTTGCCTGCCACGCAAGAGCTTCATCGATAAACGCCCGCAGCGTTTTCTCCGAGATCAGGGCTCTTTCATCCGCTGCCACTACCTTATCTGCCTGTAAAAGCTCACCATAAAATCTTCGATACAAAAAGCTTTGCTTATTCAATTTTGCATCAATCATCTGAATCGCCGCCTCATCGGCCTCAGCCAGCTGCTGTAAGCGCCGCAGCTGTGGTGCACATTCCACTTTTATTTCTGCTGGCAGGTCCTTTTCTAAATGCTCTACTGCTTTTTCAATACGTGCAAAATCATGATGTAAAAGTGATAAAACAAATGATATATCTTCACCTTTATCAAGCATCTGCCAGAGCATATCCATATGTTTACGTACATGCACTCCATCCGGCCGGCCGACGTGAGCCCAGCTATTCTCCATGCGCTGTGAATGTTCGGCAAATATCATCATATCATCTGCCAGACTTCCGTACTGCTCCACGATCGCTTTTTCCCAGGAAGTCTCGGCATCATAACCATCTGGATCTGCAGCATAGGCCGCGCCTGTCGCAACTGCAATTTTTGACAGTACTGCATATTCCATCGGATTGATAATAAATCCACCCATTTTGTCTCCCGTTTCTGCCGACATTCCAGTAATCGGTCCCAGTGCAAGTTTACCAGTACGATAGTCACTTACAGGATAGTTCCACCAGACAAGCATGTCCCGACCATAGATGCTTTCCACCTTTTCCAACTCTTCCGGCGATATCCCCTCACAAACGACCCCTTTTCCCGTATACATCACAAGAATATCCTTATCCAGTGTTCCGGCAAAATCCCGTGTATACGTTTTTAACATGTCTCCCTGCAGCATATCTTCCGTATAATACTCCGTTGGTACAGTCATAAGCGGCTTGACATCTTCATGTTCGTGAATAAAACGCCGATTAACTTCATTTAGTAATAATGCCTGACTGATTCCGTCTTTACTCTCTATATCATCAAAGAAAATAGCAAACTGCCGAACACCCAGATCATAGAGCGCCGTAAACTTTCGTAAAATTGCGTCCATATCGTCAGCATAGCCCACCGAATCGGTACGCATGTCAAGGCCCGGTGAAAGCGCAAAAACAAATTCAACATCATTCGCTTTTGCTGTTTGTATGATTTCGCTCATCCGCATCATCTCCTGCAGCGGATAGTCTTCCCGCCACTGTTCCCGATGATATGGATCATCTTTTGGTGCATAGATATAAATATTCAACCCTTCCTGACCATAGAACCTTAACTGATCCAGACGCTGTTCATGTGTCCATGGTGTGCCATAGAACCCTTCAACAACACCACGCAAAGGAATTGCTTTTTGCATTGCCTGCGCAACGTTTATCATAGAAATCAACCAATACACCCCCATAAAAAAAACACATAGAATTCTTTTCTGCAACAAAACGGTTTTCCACTTCCATTCCGTAAAACGTGATAGCACCATTATAGCATGTATTTCTTTTTTCTCTCACTTTTCTTTTATTCGCTGCAATGAAAAAAGACTGTTGCATTAAATTCTTTATGCAACAGCCTCCAATTCATTTGCAAAACTAGTTTGTTACGCTTCCTGCAAAAACACGGTATATCCCTTCTTCGTTTCATACACATCGATCTTACTCGTAAGTTCCCATGGTGCATGCATACTAAGCACGGCTACCCCACTATCAATAACCTGCATACCATAAAGTGACATGATATATGCAATCGTTCCACCACCACCAAGATCAACCTTACCAAGCTCAGACGTTTGGAAATGAACCCCATGTTTGTCCATCATTGCACGAATATCACCAAGGTATTCGGCATTTGCATCATTCGAACCAGACTTGCCACGCGCACCTGTGAACTTATTAAACACCATACCTTTACCAAGATAAGCAACATTCTTTTTATCATAGGCACTTGCATAAAGTGCATCATAGCCTGAGGTTACATCCGAGGAAAGCATCTTTGACACGGCAAGGCAGCGTCTGAGCTTTAGCTCACTATATTCCCCAAGGCGATCAAGTATTTCGGCAACCGTATTTTCAAAGAAACGCGACTGCATACCGGTTGCACCAACACTGCCAATTTCCTCTTTATCAACGAGCAGGCAGCAAGCCGTCCGCTTAACTTTTTTCATTTCAAGCATTGCAACAAGCGACGTATATGCACATACACGATCATCCTGCCCATAGGCAAGAATCATGCTGCGATCAAGACCAGATTCACGTGCCTTACCCGCTGGAACAACGGAGAGCTCTGCCGAAATAAAATCATCCTCATCAATATTATATTTCTCTTTGATAAGCTGAAGCACGCCTTCACGAACAGCATCTTTTTCCGTATTGTCAAGCGGTAATGTACCAACAAGAATATCAAGATTTTCACCTTCAATAACCTTTGTTGCTTTCTTTTCCATCTGTTCCTGCGAAAGATGAATAAGCAAATCCGTCACACAAAACACTGGATCGTTTTCATCTTCACCAATAACGACATTGAGCACCGTTTGATCTTTTTTTACTACGACACCATGAATTGCAAGCGGCACTGTAACCCACTGATACTTTTTAATACCACCATAGTAATGTGTGTCCAGATATGCAAGACCACCATCTTCATAGAGTGGATTTTGTTTAATATCAAGACGGCATGTATCAATATGTGCCCCAAGAATTGCCATCCCCTTTTCCATCGGCTCTGTACCAATATTAAAAAGCACGACTGCCTTCTTCATCCATACTGCATAGACCTTATCTCCCGCCTTGATCTTCTTGCCTTTTTCAATAATTTCCGTAAGATTCTTATACCCTGCAGCCTCCGCCTGAACCACAGATTCAATAACACTTTCGCGCTCTGTCTTGCACTTCGTCAGAAAATCACGATACCCATCACAAAGTTCCTGCATCTTTTTTTTATCTTTTTCTGTATAAGTATTCCATACAGCTTCTTTTTTTTCTTTTTCCATAAGATCAGTTCTCCTTTATTTTATGTATACACTTCATTATATCGTCATCACTGAAAAAAGACAACGCAAAAACGGTCTCCCGAAAGAGACCGTTTTTTTGCATTTCTTATTTATTGAAAATATTCTTCAATGCCTGCTTATTTACATCGCGGTTAAGCTGTGCAAGATAAGTCGTAAGCTTGATACTCTTCGGACATACTTCAACGCAGTTCTGGCTATTACCACAACTCGTAATACCGCCTTTTTCCGCAAGCGTATTTAAGCGCTTTTCTTTATCAAACTTTCCAAGCGGATGAAGATTGAAAAGATATGCCTGTACCGTCGGTGCAGGTCCGATAAAGTCGGACTGAGGTCCAACATTCGGGCATGCTTCAAGGCAGCAGCCACAAGTCATGCAATGAGAAATTTCATAAGCAGTCTGTGCCGTGTAAGGATTCTGAATAGGAGCATCTTTAACTTCCCATGTACCATCAACATTGACCCAGCCCTGAATACGTTTGAGACTTTCAAACATAACGGAACGATCAATAAGAAGATCTCGGATAACTGGGAACGTACGCGCCGGAGCAAGATGAATCGGCTGTTCAAGCTGATCTATGAGGGAGCAGCAAGCCTGACGAGCACGACCATTGATAACCATCATGCAAGCACCACATACTTTTTCAAGACAATTGCATTCCCAGACTACAGGAGCTACTTTCTTACCGTCTTTCGTTACAGGATTCTTCTGGATTTCCATAAGAGCTGCAACGACATTGAGTGACGGACGATACGCAACTTCAAATTCCTGCGTATACGGCTTGCTGTCAGGGGCATCCTGACGTTCTATGATAAAAGTAACTGTTTTCTTATTCTGTTCTGCCATTCTTATTTATCCTCCTTCTTAGCAACAGCGTAGTTACGAGGACGCGGTTTGATCAGAGAATGATCAAAATCGATATACGTAACTTCCGGTTCCTGCTTTTCTGCATTGAAGTCGACGATTGTCGTCTTGAGGAAGCGTTCATCATCACGAGTCGGGAATTCACGTTTGTAATGAGCCCCACGGCTTTCATCACGCATACGAGCAGCCTTCGTTACAACGAGAGCATAAATAATCATATTGCGAAGTTGTCTTACAAACATAGCTTCCTGATTTGCCCAGTGACCTCTATCCGTTACGCCGATATCGTTCCAACGAACAAGAATTTTCTTAACTTCAGCAAAACAATAGTCAAGATCCTTGTTTACGCGTTCGATTGTGACATATTTATTCATAACATCGCCGAGTTCATGATGAAGTTCATGTGCATTTTCCTTGCCATCCATTTTGAGGATCGCTTCAAAATCATCAACACATTCCTGCTTTGCTTTTGCAAGATCTTCATCGGTAAGCTCAGACCCTCTTTCGCCTTCCTTTGCCCAACGCATAGCTTCAGGCCCGGAAACCGTTCCTGAATAAGCAGCAGAAAGAAGAGAATTCGCACCAAGACGATTTGCACCATGATACTGATAATCACACTCACCAGATGCCATAAGGCCCGGAATATTCGTGTTATGTTTACGATCTACCCATATCCCACCCATGGAATAATGAACAGAAGGATAAATCTGCATTGGAACTTTACGAGGATCATCGCCAACAAATTCCGAATACATTTCAAGAATACCGCCAAGCTTACGTTCGAGATAATCAGCTGGAATATGGGAAAGATCGAGATATACTCTGTTTTCACCGTTGATTCCAAGATGCTGATTCATACAAACATCATAGATTGCACGGGATGCAACATCACGTGGTACAAGGTTGCCGTATGCCGGGAACATTTCTTCGAGGAAATACCAAGGTTTCCCATCTTTATACACCCATACACGTCCGCCTTCACCACGGCAGGCTTCTGACATTAAACGGTTTTTATCGGAACCAGGAATTGCTGTCGGATGAATCTGGATAAATTCCGGATTTCCGATATGTGCACCCTGTTGAAATACTGCTGAAACTGCTGAACCATTACAAATCGTCGATGCTGTGCAGCGACCAAATACCATACCCGGACCGCCTGTTGCAAGGATTGTCGTATCGCCACGGAATGCCTGTATTTCCATTGAGTTCATGTTCTGTGCTACAATACCGCGACAAATACCCTCTTTATTCTTAATGACCTTAATGAATTCCCAGAATTCATATTTTTTAACAGAGCCCTGAACTTCCCATTTGCGAACCTGTTCATCAAGTGCATAAAGAAGCTGCTGTCCTGTTGTTGACCCAGCGAAACAAGTGCGCTTGTTTTTCTGTCCCCCAAAGTTACGAAGGTCAAGAACACCTTCTGCTGTACGTGTGAAAGGCACACCCATACGATCAAACATTTTGATAAGTTTCGGTGCCGCATCACACATGCCTTTAACAGCCGTCTGATCTGCAAGAAAGTCACCGCCATATACAGTGTCATCAAAATGTTCATATATACTATCATGTTCACCTTTTGTATCCATGCAGGCATTAATACCGCCCTGTGCACAAAGTGAATGCGATCGTTTTACCGGGCAATACGAGAATAAATCAACTTCTCCCCCCGCTTCGCAAATCTTCAGGGTAGCCATTAAACCGGATAAACCGCCACCTACAACAATAATTTTATTTTTAGCCACGTAGGTTCTCTCCTTATTCTAAAGATTTTACAAGTCAGCTTACATAAGATAAGTGCTCATAAAGATTAATGTAACAAGCGATAATAAAGCACAAAGTCCAAGACAGCCTTTTGTAATAACAGACTGAATACGCGGACCTTTGGCAATGCCCCATGTCATGCAGAAAGTCGAAAGTCCATTGCAGAAATGAAAAATTGCCGCAATCATGCCAATCGTATAGAGTACAAACACAATCGGATTGCTGAAATAACTCTGTAAGAGTTCATAAGAAATCGGAGTGCCGCCGCCTTTAACCATAATACGAAGATAAACAACATGCCAGATCAAAAAGGCCGCAAGAAACCAAGCTGTCCATCTCTGAAGAGCGAACTGCCAGTTACGAGCATAGCCATAGCTTCCCGGATTGTTCTTTGCCTGCAATGCGATATACGCACCATAAATACCATGGAATAAGAATGGAATTGCTACACCACAGATTTCCAAAGGAATCATTATTTCATGTGGTATGGCAGCAAGTCTGCCTACAGCTGCATTAAATGGAGCTGGGCCGCCGATTACAGATGCATTTGTGATAACATGTTCCAAAAGAAACAAACCTATCGGAACAATCCCACAAATTGAATGTAAGCGACGAAGATAAAAAGTTGTGTTAATCATTCTAAACCTCCTATATTTTACTTTCCCATAAGAAAAAGTATTATAACTTACGATATGGCGCCTGACCTATTTCGTAGAAGTCATTACCTTCCGAGTCAATCACCACAATAGCTGGAAAATCTTCTACAGTAAGAGCCGCAACAGCTTCCGGGCCAAGTTCAGGGTACGCCAGAACTTCGTATTTCTTTACAGATTTTGCAATAAGTGCCGCAGCACCGCCAACAGCCGCAAAATAAGTTACACCATGTTTTTTCATGGATTCAATAACTGCTGGTTCCCGTGAGCCTTTACCAACCATACCCTTGATTCCCTGATCGAGCATTGTCGGTGTATATGCATCCATGCGTCCAGAGGTTGTCGGACCGCATGAACCAATCGGATCACCAGGTTTTGCTGGTGTAGGTCCAAGATAGTAAACAATCTGGTTGTTCCAGTCAACAGGAAGCTTTTCACCACGGGCAAGAGCTTCTGTCATTACTTTATGTGCGGCATCGCGGGCACTAATAATCGTGCCAGTAATAAGTACACTGTCACCAGCCCTTAATTTACGGGATGCTTCTTCTGTTAAAGGTGTAGTAATGCGAATTTTTTCAGCCATTTCTCAATTCCTCCTATTATAATAAATCTTATAACACACGTTCTGCGTGGCGCATTGCATGACAGCAGATCGTTACAGCTACTGGCAGACCAGCAATATGTGTAGCACCCCATTCAATATTTACAGCAAGAGCCGAAGTCGTACCACCAAGCTGTGGTCCAATACCTGTTTTATTGATGAGTTCAAGAAGTTCACCTTCCAGTTTTGCATACTGCGGATGTGCGTTACGAACATCCGTCGAACGAATCAGTGCTCTCTTGGAAAGATATGCAGCCTGATCCATTGTCCCGCCGATACCAATACCAACAACCATTGGCGGACAAGGATTGCAGCCTGCATGCTGAATGATTTCAAGAACTGCCTTCTTCACGCCTTCAACCCCGTCTGCCGGAACAAGCATCTTGATACCTGACTTGTTTTCACTGCCAAATCCTTTCGGAGCCAGCTGAATTTTAAGTTTATCGCCGTCTACAACCTTTGTGTAGATAATAGCAGGTGTGTTGTTCTGTGTATTCTTACGATCAAATAATGGCTCAGATACAACAGATTTGCGCAGATAACCTTCTGTATAACCTTTTGCTACACCCGCATTAACTGCATCGTTAAGACTGCCACCTTCAATGTGAAGATCCTGACCTACTTCAAGGAAAATAATAGTCATGCCCGTGTCCTGACAGATTGGTCTGTCTTCAGCCCGTGCAATCTCAGAATTACGAATAATCTGATCAAGCACGTCACGGCCTACTGGAGACTCTTCCGTTTCTCTGCCTCTTTTTAAGGCTTCATAAACATCCTTCGGCAAATAGTAAGCAGCTTCCTTACACATCTGCGCTACTTCTTCAGTGATTTTTCCTACTTGGATTGTACGCAATGTAAACCCTCCCAAAATATAAAATATAATACACTCGCAGGCTTCATGATACCACATTTTTCAAGCCCTTTCAACTAATTACAGCTCTTGTTTTCAATATACAAAAAGGTGAATCATATTCGATTATGAAGTGTATGACAAAAACCATCTACAAAAATACAAAACACAAAAACTTCCACAAAGTTAATAAACGTGAATTATTTATATATAATCACAGTTTATTGAAAGATTGTTTTTGTATAAACAACCTTTATTCTATTAGGCATTTATATTAATTTATCCTTCTTTTTATTTTCTAATTTAAAAATTAAGTTTAATTTGTTTTGCCAAAACTTTACCCTCTGAAAAAGAAAGCAGCATAAATGACGGTTTACTTCCATCTCTTGGCTGTGATATACTGCCAGGGTTCAGTATAAGAACACGCCCTTGTCTGCTCTGCTCTGCAATATGCGTATGCCCGTAGACAACGATAT
Organism: Selenomonadaceae bacterium; assembly: GCA_041669965.1. GTDB lineage: Bacteria > Bacillota > Negativicutes > Selenomonadales > Selenomonadaceae > UBA1792. Next base: position 14,488 of record JBAYAD010000006.1, on the reverse strand, counting down.
CTGCACCTTCATTTGCAGCAATGACTGCGAGATCATCTGTCCCACACTTTACACCATACGTATGTCCATGTGTAAGGAAAATAGTATGCCCGCCTGCCTCAATAAGCTCTTTATCCTTTACTGTTTTGCTTGGATAATCACAATTACCTCTGACTTTAATGACCCTTGTCGCCGAAATCATTTCCAGATAATCCGCATCGGGACAACAGTCACCCGCATGAAGCCAGAAATCGACATCTCCAGCAGAAGCTGCTGCAGCCTCAATGGCAGTTCTGTTGCCGTGGCTATCACTCATTATACCAATCTTCATTTAAGGTACCCCGCTAGTTTTTTTGTCATTTCACGAAGCGCCGCACCACGATGGCTGATTTTATTCTTTTCTGTTACTGTTATTTCCGCAATCGTTTTATCACCAACATAGAAATATGGATCATAACCAAAACCGCCCTCACCCCGCCCTATTTTTTTTACATGACCCCTGCACTCACCAACGGCTGTAAGAGCACTGCCATTAGTATCAACAAACGCAAGTACGCAGCGATAAAAGGCCAAAGATTCGTCCTGACCAACACGAGTGAGTTCTACTAAAAGCTTTTCATTATTTGCTGCATCATCCGCATGCTCACCGGAAAAACGTGCCGAATAAACTCCCGGAGCACCATTTAGCGCCTCAACCTCCAGTCCTGAATCATCAGCAAGACAGGCGCAGCCTGTTTGTTTTGCATAGAATTTTGCTTTTATAAGTGCATTTTCAGCAAAGGTTGCACCATCTTCAACGGCATCTGGTAAAGTCCCAAAAGAATCAAGTGTAACAAGTCTCACATCAATCTGCGAAAACGCATTCATCATTTCCTTTATTTTCCCTTTATTTTTTGTCGCAATCACAATGTTTTTCATGGTTCACGTTCCACTTCCTGTTCTTATCATGTCACATTTTAACTTATATCCTTCTATAATAATATCTGTAATTCCATACGTATTGTATAACAGAATTTGCTTTTTCAGTATAAACTCAAGTCAAAATATGGTCAAACAAAAATCGAGACTCTCTCAAGCAAAGTCTCGACTTAGATAGTTATAGCTATTATTTTACCACATTCTGCATGACAGAACTACCCTTAAAATTCGCTGCAATAAAATAAAACAACGGTGCTGCAGGCTTTGTTCTGTAAGCACCGTTGTTAATTTCTTTTATTGTATCCTATATCACTGCTCTGTGATTCCCTGAATAATAAACATCGCACAAATTCACAAATCTAATGAACTTCTAATGATACTCTTACGAGTTTATAATAATCGATTGATATACTAGCAATTAAAGAAGCTTATGCGAATCCGCATATTTTCCTGAATGTTACTAAAAAATTTTAAGTATCTGAACGCATAAAAACTACATGCAAGAAAATGGAGGGGAATTATGACAAACCCAATAGCACCAATCCAATATCCAACATGGCAGCATCGGTCTAGAGAGCAACAAAGCCCGTTGGAAAGAGCCGCGCAGCTTAATCGTCAGTCTGTAAATGGACGGTTTGAAAAAATTTTGAAAGGAGCTATGGCAAATGCAGCTCATCAGTAAGGCTCTTGTGTCCGTAGCTTTAGGATTTTGCAACACAAATCAAATATCGATTCAAGCAAAACGAGCATAAATTTATTTTATGCTCGTTTTTTATGTCATTTTAGCATTATGTTTTTCTTCCTTTACTAAGACTCATTATTGAGCGTCATCCTGGTTATCGCCATATAGACACTTACTGAACGCTACGATATTGTAAAACGGCTTATATAGTAATTCTTTACATAAATTTCTGTTCAGTTTACCTCACAATGTGTTGTGCATAACGATACAACACTTGTTGTTACTATATTGACAACCTTACAGACATTTTCAAGCAATGGTGTTTGCTCTCCACTTTCAATAAAGGCAATATATTGTTGTGTCACCCAGTTTTACACCCAGCTCCCGCTACGTAAGACGATGTTTTTGTCTTGCTTTTTTCAAATTATTCATATCATGTTCTCCCAGGTACTAAAATACAGTACTTTCGTTACAATGTAAATAGAGTTTTTTTTAAAATAGTAGTATACTTTCTATAGTGCCATATGGTGGCAGATATATGAGTACATTCCTTACCACTCCCAGGACTACATCAAATCCCAAATCTAATGTAAATAATAATGCGAATGATATAAATTCTTTGGGAGAAAACAATAAACGAAAGAAGTGACACACCATGAAATCCAGACTTATAATCACTATATTTGTTGCACTCATGATTTACTCTTCGGCCGCATTTGCAGCCCCTTCACCCTCAAATTGGGAACTTGCCTATAAAGACAGCAACACCGCCTTTTATTTCGATACCAATAGTGTGCGAACTGTCGGTTCAGATGATGTTATTACTGCCGAGCTAAAAACGGAAATGTCACCAGACATGGTAAAGTTACTAATTGAAAAATGTAAGGATCAATATGATACCTCAAATTGGACAGAAATTAAATACATGGTATCATCAACTAAGTACAATCAAAAAGATAGAACCTTACTTACAAAAAATCATAGATGCTACGATGTTAATCATAACCTGCTTGGTACAATAACCGATGAAGACAAAAGCACAGTGCCAGCCGGGTCCGTACAGAGCAAGATATATGATACGATCTTTGATTGGCTGTATGCAAATTAATCATCTTTCTCCTGCTTTTCTATAAAAATCGCTTTATTTATACTAATCAGTACCTAAATGACACAAAAATAATTTTTATTTAAAAGGAGTTTTTGCAATGAAATGGATTTCATTCTTAATATTAATTTTCTTATTTTTATTTAGCTGTACAAGTTTTGCTGCAGATCGCTGGCAATTTATTGTTTCTAATACTTCATCTGACTATTCTTTTGACACACAATCTATAAAATATACAAATTTACCAGATTCAACGATAATAGATAAATCTGGTATTCTTGTCAACGTAAAAAGAGTATACAGTATGGAAATGAAACAACACATGATAACTGCTTCGGCAGAAACCACACAATCCGAAGACGCACAATCTCGTATAGCTAACGCAGCATACGCGGTAGATGAAGATTTATATGACATCACCCATAATTCTTTCAAAAAATATTCTGTTTATTATTATGATAAAAACAATAACCTATCGCACAGACAATATTACCAAACACAGCCTATAGTTATTTCACCTAACTCAATCGAAGAAAAAGTTTTTAAGGCTATTGCTATTTATGTAAAAGATCATGACGAAGAAATAGAGGCTAGAAGTAAAGGATTGGAATCTTTATAGAAACAATTATTTGATTAGTTGTTTCTATAAATTTCTTTTCTCTCCTTTTAGATTTAATCTTCGTCTAAATCTAAAAGGAGTAATTCTGATGAAACGAATTTTACTTTTAATATTGACCTTTTTGTTTTTATTTAACTGCACAAGTTTTGCCGAAGAACACTGGCAATTCGTTGTTTCCGACACTGAATCCGACTATTTTTTTGACACACAATCCATAAAATACGCAAACCTGCCAGATTCAATGGTAATAAATAAATCTGGCATTCTTGTGAATGTAAAAAGAGTGTATAGTACAAGAAGAAAAGATCAGCTAATAAATGCATTATCAGAAACCATGCACTCGAAAAAGGCTCGATTTCGTATGGTTTCCATGGATTACGCTATAGATGAAGATATGTATAACATCTCCCATAATTGTCTTAAAAAGTTTTCTGTTTATTATTATGATAAAAACAATGAACCTGTTGCACACAAACAATATTCAAAAACAATACCTACACCCATTGCAGCTAACTCAACCGAACAAAAAGTTTTTAATACGATTACCGCTTATGCAAAGGATCACGATAAAGAAATTATGGCCAGAAGTATGGAACCGGAGCCTTTGTAAAAAGTTGTTTGATCGGTATCTGTCACTTAATAAAAAAAGCCGCCTCTACCATGAGGCGGTAAAAAAATGTGCGTTATCAGAACGCATGTACTAAAAGGCAGCATTGCCAAAATTAAGTCACAGAAAGAACTCCCAAGGAAAACAGCCTTGATATAAAAGGTGTTATGAGCATTACTTCACGGCTCGCGCCCTACCTTCCAGACAAGTTCACCGCCAAGTACATCTTTTTCATAAGAGATAAGATCGTTGATCCCTTTTTCCGCTTTTTCCAAAAGTGCATTGAGTTCTTTACGTAAGAACGGCCGTCCCTCACCCGTTCCCTGTACCTCAACAAATGCACCACTGCCTGTCATGACAACATTCATATCGACGATTGCCTTGGAATCCTCCTCATAGCAAAGATCGATAATTGGCTCTCCTTCATGTGATATTCCTACACTTACTGCTGCCAAAAAGTCCTTCACCGGAAATATCTTTTCCGGATTATAGACACTTGCCAATGCTTCGACAAGTGCAATATATGCACCCGTAATCGATGCTGTACGTGTGCCGCCATCTGCCTGAATAACATCACAGTCAATCATGACTGTACGTTCTCCAAGAGCCTTCATATCAACAACCGCGCGCAGCGAACGACCAATAAGACGCTGAATTTCCTGCGTTCGCCCTGTTACACGGCCACGCATGGACTCACGTGAGCTGCGTGTCTGTGTTGAGCTTGGCAGCAGTGAATACTCTGCCGTAAGCCAGCCTTCACCGCTTCCCTTAAGAAATCCAGGTACACGTTCTTCTATGCTGGCAGCACAGATCACCTTTGTATTACCAACCTCTATAAGTACTGAACCTGCCGGATATTTCAAATAATGTCTTGTTATCTTTACCTGCCGCATATCATCAGCCATCATACGCCCATCAAATCTTGCCATGTTCTGCCTCCTAGTTCAAATATATAGTTATATTATACTACTTTTATCAATGGATCAAATTTACAAACAAAAAGAAGAAGAAGGTATTGCTGCCCCCCTCTTCTTTACTTATCAAATCAACTCTGGTACTGTTTAAAATTCTTGATAATTACAATTGGTGTCTTCTGTGATGCATTACCAAAAGGATTATCAATAAGAAGATGTGCCACCTTGCTGCCGTCTACACCATCTGTTACCCCAACAATACGTGAACGTTTGAGATCATTGACATCAGCAATTACTGCGCCAAAACAGCCAAGGCGTTCTTTTAAACGCTTGACAACATCCTGCGGATTTTTCGGTCCATAAACAATATGCTTATCAAACGGCGGCATCGTCCCGGTTACATCATCAATAAGTGCAGTCTGCTCACCGCCCCATTTATAAAAAATACCGTTTTGACCAACCAGCTTGCCTAGAAAGCCGGCAAAAAGTGCAAATGCGACACGCCACTTTCCCTCAACATCCATAAGCGACTGCATGCCATGCGGACTTGCAAGACTTCCTTGATCTGGAATGAAGCGACAACAGAAAAGGGCAACACGTGTAAGCTTCAATTCTTCCGGGCGAACAATACGTCCCTGTGTAATAGCAACAACACTTTCTGCGACAGATATTACATCATTTTCGCCAATTTTACCCTTTGTATACTTTTCTACGATATCTACGATATCATCTTTTGTTGTTAAGATGCGCGTAGGCACCGAAACTATTTCAACATCTGGCATTCCTTATCGCTCCTTAATCTTCTGCTAATTCTATACCAACAATCTTTGCAATTTCTTCATTCGGCAATAGGATATGTTCCTTTAAAAGCTTCCATGGACGACGTCCCAACTCCAGATAAATAATATCCATTGGCAGATCCACCATATGCGTAAGCGTTTCTTTTATATCCCCATTCTTGCGCGCTATAAGCTTGACCTTTGCCAAAACATAAATGCTTTGCTTCTTCTGAATCAATACAGATTCAAAATAATCATCTTCACGCGGTGCCTGCTCCCATTCTGCCTTACCTTCTACCTTTACACCATCGAACTGTTCATAAGGAAGCTGTGCCCGCACAAAGCAATCCATAATCGTAGCGCACTGTGTACCAGCATTAGCAAACTCAATCTTTGTACTAAAGGTCACACTGTCTTTTGTAAGTTCTTCCATCTTGAAAGGTGTCCTTTGGTCAACTCGTACTTTGACCTTCGCATTGCCTTCCTTTATAAAAAAAAGTTTAATAGCAATTACACAAAGCACAAGAATGCCTGCTATAACATATAAGACTTCCACATTAATACCTCCAAATTTTTCTCTTACTTACTTGCTTCGTACTTTGTCAAATCCACACATTTAAACTCTGCAGTATTCACATTAAGTACAAGCTTAACCATTTTACGTGCTTTCTCAATATCGGCCGAAAAGCACATTTTCAATCCCCCCTTGTTCTTCCCCTGATGCAGCAGCTGTTCTTTTTTCAGTTGAGTTACTGCGTCAAGAACAGTCGCCCGTGCCGGATTTACCAAATGTATGCCAGTACTAAGATGTTTTCTCAGTATATCCGCAATAAGAGGATAATGCGTACAGCCAAGAATCAGTGATCCAATGCCAATTCCCTTGAAAAACCCCATATACTTCTGTGCCGCAGCCTCAATCTCCGGTCCAGCAATCTGGCCGCCTTCAATGAGTGGTACAAAGTCCGGACAAGCCTTTGCATAAATTTCCACCGCCGCATCAATTTCTTCGGCAGAACGACGATGCATTTCATTGTGAACAGTTGCCTCTGTTGCAATAACACCAATACGCTTGTTACCACCACCAGCTTCAATAGCTTCACAAATCGCACTATTCATTGGAATAATTGGAACTGAATACATCTCCTTCGCTATTGCATACCCGTTTGTCGTTGTTGTGTTACAGGCAATCACAACCATTTTTACCTTCTGTGCCATAAAAAAGTGCATGTTCTGATGCATGAACTGCACAATTTCCTGAGGATCACGTGATCCATATGGCACTCTTGCTGTATCTCCCATATAAATCAAATCTTCATTTGGCAGCATTTGTCGCAGTTCTTTCACTACCGTAAGCCCGCCAATCCCCGAATCAAAAATACCGATAGGTGCACAACTATCCATTGCATCGCCTCCTTAAAAAGCATTCCAAAAACATCTATCCTATCTATTATACGCAATTTTCATTACTTTTCCAAATGCTATTTCAGCACATCTCTGAGCTTCACATAATATTTTTCCGGCAGCCGCGCGATACTTCCGGTCTCCCTATTCGTAAACACATTTTGCGTATGACCTTCAACAAGTACCTTTTGATCTGCTTCCCGCAGAATACGATAATCAAATGCCATCTTGACCTTCGTAAGCGCAGTTGGTATCGTTTCAATAACAAGCACATCATCAAACTTACCCGGTGAAACATATTTACAGTTTACATCCGTAATCGGAAAAACAAAGCCATCCGCCATAAGCTCCCCAATCGTTATGCCTGCCTTACGCAAAAAATCCACACGTCCGATTTCAAACCAACGGATATAGTTTGCATGATGCACTACAGCCATTGCATCCGTATCATAAAAATTTACCCGATGCGTTATTCTCGTTACCAATTCCAGTTCCCCCCGCTGCCAGTTTGCCAATACACTTGGCGTATAACTTATAGACTAGAACAAATGTAAGACAAAGTCAAGGATTTGTCACATGAAAGAGACCTTCACAGAAAAACATCTGTAAAGGTCTCTGATTTTTTATACTTTTACAGCCCCTATGATTTTTCTACGGTCTCCAAACCAAAAGGTTGACAAAAATCAAAGTGACTCTTTAATGACAGAATCTAGTTCTTCCGGTGTAAAAGTAGGCTCATATCTCCCCTGTACTACACCGTCTCGTCCAATAAGAAACTTAGTGAAATTCCATTTGACTCCGTTGCCCTCCAGATTTTCAGGATAATGCGCCTTGACGACACCTTGAATTTTCCGTCCAGTTTCCTTATCAAGTTCAAAACCTTTAAAAGGCGCTGCATTACTTAAAAATTTGAAAAGCGGATCTGCATTTTCACCCCGCACATCAATTTTGGCAAACAAAGGAAAAGTAACACCATGATTCACTCGACAAAAAGATTCAATTGTATCATTGGTGCCCGTTTCCTGTGCAAGAAACTGATTGCACGGAAAGCCAAGTATTACAAGACCCTGATCCTTATATTTTACATAAAGTTTTTGCAGACCGTCATACTGTGGCGTAAAACCGCATTTACTAGCCGTATTAACAATCAGTAAAAGCTTCCCCTTATACGTACGAAGAAAAATATCCTTTTCTTTGATGTCTTTTACCTTATAATCATAAAATCCCATATCCTTCAGCTCCTTTTATATATAGTACTTCAACGTTTGAATTTTTCTAAACAGGTACTGTCTTTAACCTTACTTTATAGTACGAGACTTGGTGCAACATAAGCGCGGGTTGCCAGTTCTGCATCAATCAAATAAAGTCCCTTGGCATCTTTACCAAACAAATCATACCGCTTCACAACATCTTCTGTATTCTTTTCTTCTTCGCCCTGCTCCTTGACAAACCAATCAAGGAACTGCATCGTACGAAAATCTTTCTGTTTATAAGCAACCTCATATATATTGTGAATCGATGCAGTTACTTTTTTTTCATGCTCAAATGCAGCATTTGCCGGTTCACGGAAATCATGAAAAATCATATTAGGTGCTTTCACATCCTGCAAAACAACCTTTTCATTATTGTTTAGCAAATATTGCATAAACAACATAGCATGATCACGTTCTTCCTGTGTCTGAACATAAAACCAGTTACTAAAACCATTAAGGTTCTCATCAGCATAGTAACTGTAAATATCCAGATAAAAGTAAGCAGAATACCATTCCATATTGACTTGATCGTTGAACAATGCTACTAATTCCTTGTTAATCATTACATTCATCTCCTTTATTATAATTCAAACATAAAAGCCAATGGCCCTATGCTTAAAACACAAAACTATATTGTCTCTTTTTCCTTTTGTTTTGTCTGTTCTAAAATTAAGTATACATTAAATATCACCTATAAAACAAAAACAAACAAACGTACGTGCATTCTAAACCACAGTAAAAAAAGCTCTTATAAACTAAATTTAAATATACGAATGAATTAGTCGGCTCACAACATCCGGCATTGTTTTTCTGTCCAGCAATGGCACTTTCTGCTTTAAGACCATATTTTTCTCATGATATGTTTTCTTTTCTTCCAGATATAAAAGCCCTATCGGAATGCGGTCACCCATTTCCATGACTTTTTGCATAGCAGAAACTTTATCCTTGTAGTCATACGATGCATCCAGTTCATACACTCGCTTGTTATACCATGCAAAAGTATTCGTTTTGTTAAAACTTACACAAGGTTGAAAAATATCAAGCAGCGCATAGCCTTTGTATTCGATTGCCTGCTTCATCAAAGATACCAAATGTTCCCGACGCCCTGTAAACGCACGTGCAACAAATCCGGCCCCGGATGCAATAGCGAGAAGAAGCGGATTAAGTGGTTCATTGAAATTGCCATCAACTTGAATGCCCGTTTTAAGCCCTATAACAGAAGTTGGTGATGCCTGCCCTTTCGTTAGCCCATAAATCTGATTATCATGAACAAAATGAGTAATATCAACATTTCTGCGAATATTATGAAGAAAGTGGTTGCCGCCTTCTCCGTAAGAATCTCCATCGCCCGTATTGACAATTACTGTCAGCTTCTCATTGGCGATTTTGGCTGCAACAGCAGCTGGCAGAGACCGCCCATGAAGGCCACAAAAAGCATTTGCATTAATATACTGCGGTGTTTTCGCCGCCTGACCAATCCCCGCCGCAATCAACACTTCAGAAGGTTTCTTCCCGAGCTCTTCCAGAGCCGTTTTTAAGCATTCCAAAATGACAAAATCACCGCACCCCGGACACCAGGCCGTCTCACGCGTACAAAATTTTCCCGTGCTCATTTGACTTCCCCCTTTTGAATACGTTCGGCAATTTCTTCAGCAGAAAGCTGCCGGCCATCGTACTTCAAAACACTGCGGCTGCATGTAATACCAGTTTCTTCACGAATCAACCCTGCCAGCTGACCCGTTGCATTCTGCTCGACATTAATGATATGACAAGCCTTCGCGCTTTTTTCTTTAAGCAGCTTCTGCGGCAAAGGATAAACATCACCAAATACCAGCGCAGCATAACCGTTTGGCTTGTCTTTGTTCAGTAAACGAACAGCCTCCTCTATGGGTCCCCATAGAGATCCCCAGCCAATAAGAAGCGTATCAAAACCATCAGCACCGATAAATTCCGGCTCCTGCAGTTCTTTCTTTAAACCTTCAATCTTTTTCATTCGTTTGTCCATCATCCGAATTCTGACTTTCGCTGACTCCGTAATCCGACCTTGCTCATCATGCTCATCACTATCGATTGCCACAAGATGTTTTGTCTTTCCCGGAATTAGCCGGGGTGATATTCCATTCTCAGTATATTTATAACGAACATATTCATCCTGACCGGAATATTCCGAAATTGGTTGTGCTATTTCAATATTTTCCGGACTGAACAACGGAACCGTCGAGGTGGCATCCCCGAGATATTGATCACTCAACAAAATAACAGGAATCTGATATTTTTCTGCCAAATGAAAAGCCCGCATCGTTTGATAAAAAGCATCAGAAGCATTTCGCAGTGCAATAACCATGCGTGGGAACTCACCCTGTGATGCAGAAATAACAAATTTCAAGTCGCTTTGTTCCGTTCTTGTAGGAAGTCCCGTCGCCGGTCCCGGACGCTGAACGTCGATCACGACAAGCGGAATTTCTGCTATACCAGAAAATCCCAGTGCCTCCACCATGAGTGAAAATCCACCGCCAGATGTACCTGTCATGGAACGTGCCCCCGCATAGGATGCGCCAATTGCCATATTAACAGCAGCAATTTCGTCCTCCGCTTGTTCTACAACAATACCAGCTTCATCGGCATTAGAGGCCACCGTCTCCATTACAGCCGTAGAAGGAGACATCGGGTACGCACTATAAAACCGAAGGTTCGCAGCAATAGCCCCAAGTGCAACAGCTTTACTGCCGGAAATAAGCATCCAGTCTCCATATGTTCCAGGCAAATGCGGATAACGCTCCTTTACTAACTCATAGCCCTGCTTTACCGCCTTACAATTAATATCGAGATACGCTTCCTTTACAAAAGACTTTAAAACAGCTTCAATATGATCAAGAGGTTCACCAAACAGCTTTAGTACGACACCTATTGCAATAGTTCCTGAAACACGCGGATTTCCAAGTGCTTTTGCCATTGCATCCATTTCCACCTTAATCATGCATGGACTTGACATGGTCAATTTGCTGTCACAAAGGATAAAGCCATCTTTCTTCAGCTGTCCTTCATGCACCCGGATTGTCTCCTCGTCAAGAGCAACAATACCATCGAGATAATCACTATGTGAATGCACCTCTTCCGTTCCAAAACGCATCAAAGAAAAATTATGACCGCCCCGGACTCTGGACATAAAATCTCTCGTTGTAAACACATTGTATCCGCAACGTTTTAACATTTTTTCAAGAATGGCTGTTGTGGTGTCAATTCCCTCTCCTGCCGCCCCGCCAATCAATAAATTGTACATTGGAATTCCCCCTCCAGACTTTCTTTTACTAAAGAAAACAAACCCTGTCATATTGGAAAAGATCCTATATTGACAGGGTTTTTTCCCTTAAAGTTTAAAACCAAACTTTTCATAGACTATGGAGATTTTATAGTACAGCTTCAATTCCAAATGACATTTCCATTCATCATGGAGTTATTTCAGATTATAAAACGACGACATTCCTTTATACAATGCAGTCCTTCCAAGCTCATTCTCAATTTGGAGAAGACGGTTATATTTGGCAACACGTTCACCTCTTGATGGAGCGCCCGTCTTAATCTGCCCTGCATTCATAGCTACCGCCAAATCAGCAATTATCGTATCTTCCGTTTCTCCTGAACGATGAGAAACCACCGTCGTAAAGCCAGCCCGCTGTGCCATATAAATAGCCTCAAGTGTCTCAGTCAATGTTCCGATCTGATTGAGTTTAATCAGTATCGAATTAGAAACACCAAGATCAATTCCCTTTTTCAAGCGTTTCGTATTCGTAACAAAGAGATCATCCCCAACAATCTGCACCTTTTTACCAAGTTTTTCAGTTAACTTTTTCCAGCCATTCCAATCTTCTTCAGCAAGTCCATCTTCTAAAGAAATAATTGGATACTTTTCCGTCAGTTTGCTCCAAAAATCAATCAATTCTTCAGCAGACAGCCTTTTTTGTTTTTTCGGCAGCAAATAACTGCCATCCTTTTCATACCATTCACTTGCAGCCGGGTCCATAGCAATTTCAAACTGCTCACCAGGCCGATAACCCGCTTTTTCGATGCCCTCGATGATTGCTTTTAAGGCCTCTTCATCATCATCCAGATTAGGAGCAAATCCCCCTTCATCCCCTACAGCCGTTGAAAGTCCCCTGTCCGAAAGAACTTTTTTAAGGCTATGGAATACTTCGGCACACCAGCGCAGCCCTTCTGTAAAGGAAGTCGCACCCACCGGCATAATCATAAATTCCTGTATGTCCACATTGTTTGAGGCATGTGCCCCTCCATTGAGAATATTCATCATTGGAACAGGCAGCGTATGGGCATCACAGCCTCCAATATAGCGATATAAGGGAATTCCAAGTGAAGCCGCCGCCGCTCTTGCCACTGCAAGAGAAACCGACAAAATTGCATTTGCACCAAGCTTCGCCTTATTATCTGTACCATCAAGGTCCAGCATTACGTTGTCAATCGCATTCTGTTGGCAAACATCCATACCTTTTATTGCTTCAAAAATAGCAATATTTACATTCTCAACTGCTTTGAGAACACCTTTTCCCTGATACCGCATCTTATCTTCATCACGGAGTTCAACAGCTTCAAATGCTCCGGTTGACGCGCCAGACGGTACAGCGGCAGTGCCTGAGACACCATTTGCCAGCGTTACCGCTGTTCGGATTGTAGGGTTTCCCCGTGAATCAAGAATTTCCATGGCCTTAACGTTTTCGATAAAAGAATCATTTTTCATCAGTAGATCCTCCTTCATAAGTATCATAATTTTCTTCTACCTATTATACCACAAAACAACTATAGATACAGCAACTCTTAGATCAACTGACGCAAAAGAATCTATTCAATTTCGCATGACTCGCTTGTTCTTATTTTAATAACTCCTGCAACAAAAGAACATTCAAGCCAGTCACAATAATTGCAATTCCCCCCAGTATTGTTTTTTGCAACCGGGTATTTGCATATTTTCCCATAATTTTTTTTGATGACGTTAAATAAACTTGCAAAAATATTGTAATTGGCAGCTGCACACTCAAAGCAATTTGTGAATAAATCAATCCCTGAAAAGGATCTGAGATAAAGAAAATCAATAGTAAAGCAACACCATACGTTATAGCTGCACCATGCCAGGAATGATAATCTTTGATATCATACGATTCCCCAAAAATCCCTGCATAAATGCTGCCCCCTGCCATCCCTGCAGTTGTCGTTGACGCTATGCCGGAAAAGAGCAATCCTATCGCAAAAATGACTGCTGCCCCCTTTCCCAGTAACGGCTCCAGCATTGACTGTGCCTGCTGTATATCCTCAACAGATACTTGCTGGGTGAAAAACACAGCCGCCGCAATCAAGATCATAGACCCATTAATTACCCACCCAATCCCCATGGAAAATAATGTATCAAGAAATTCATACTTTAGTTGTTTCTTTATAATCGTTTCATCTTCCAAATTCCATTGTCTGCTCTGTATGATTTCCGAGTGCAAAAACAAATTATGCGGCATAACCACCGCTCCAAGAACGCTCATTATAATAGGAATTGAACCTTCTGGAATAGAGGGAACAGCTGCACTCCAGGCAGCTGTTCCCCAGTCAATCTGTACAAAGCTCAGCTCTAAAACAAAAGACAATCCAATCAGTGACACAAAACCAATAATTATTTTTTCCAGTTTCCTGTATGAATTTGTCCATAAGAGAATAAAACATAATAAGGCCGTGACTGTACAGGAAATATTAAGTGGCAGCCCACATAGAATTGAGATCGCAATTCCGCCTCCCAAAATCTCTGCCAAAGCTGTCGATATAGAAGCTAATACCGCTGTAAATAAAATACTTCTCGAATAAACTTTTGGTAAATATATTGTTGTCGCTTCAGACAAACAAAGACCTGTAACAATCCCCAGATGGGCGACATTATGTTGTAAAAAGATCAGCATAATCGTCGATAAGGTGACCATCCATAGTAATTCATATCCATAATCTGCGCCAGCTGCCATATTGGATGCCCAGTTACCCGGATCAATAAAACCCACTGTAATCAAAATTCCAGGACCTATATACTTTAATATTTGATGTGCTCTTTCATTGATCTCATGCCGATTAAAATAGTCAGTAGTCATAACCATGCCTCCATTAGAATTTTTTTATATTTTACAAAACTACTTTTTTGCCAAACTCATGCGAAACAAAAACAGATACCATATTGCATCTGAATATTAT
>JBAYAD010000005.1:0-29375 GCA_041669965.1 Selenomonadaceae bacterium | reverse complement strand
TCGAGACCAAAACGCAGGCGAAGAACCTTTTCTTCACGTGGTGTAAGTGTATCAAGCACTTCCTCCAGCTGTTCCTTAAGCAACATGAATGAAGCTGCCTCTGCTGGTGCTGGTGCATCCTGATCCTCAATAAAATCACCAAGATGAGAATCTTCTTCTTCACCAATTGGTGTCTCAAGCGACACAGGTTCCTGTGCAATCTTCATGATTTCGCGCACACGTTCTACAGTAATCTCCATCTCCTTGGCAATTTCTTCCGGTGCCGGTTCACGGCCAAGTTGCTGCAATAACTGACGTGATACACGAATCAGCTTATTTATCGTTTCCACCATATGTACCGGAATACGAATCGTTCTCGCCTGATCGGCAATCGCACGCGTAATCGCCTGGCGGATCCACCATGTCGCATACGTACTGAACTTATAGCCCTTATTATAATCAAATTTTTCTACAGCCTTAATTAGTCCAAGGTTACCTTCCTGAATGAGATCCAGAAACAACATGCCACGACCAACATAGCGCTTGGCTATACTTACTACAAGACGCAGGTTAGCTTCGGCTAAACGCTTTTGTGCTTCTTCGTCGCCTTCCTCCATACGCTTTGCCAGAAATATTTCTTCTTCCGCCGTCAATAGAGGCACACGGCCAATTTCCTTCAAATACATCCGTACCGGATCATCAATACTAATTCCTTCCGGTATACTTAGGTCAATATCATCCTCACTCTTCTCATTATCATCATCCGCCTGCTCTGCTGTATCATCAACAATATCGATACCCTTTTTACTAAAAGTTTCATAAAGATCATCAATTTCGTCTGGTGAAATATCCTGCGCCTGCAAAGCTTCAACGATTTCCCCATAAGTAAGAACCCCACCGTGTTTCTTCCCTTTTTCCAATAAATTCAGCACAATTTCAGAACTTTGATTAGGTACTGAAACCATCTTTTTAACGTCAGCCATTTACATGCCTCCTTTCACTATATTCCATAAAACAAGATAAAAGCTCAATTTATAACTCATCCATTTCATTTTTTATTCTCTGACTCTCTGCCAGTTCCTGCAAAAAACCATCATCCCCCATACGTTCCAGCTCATCCGCTTTTAAACGATGCTCTTCATATGATTTTCGCAAATAAGCTAAATGCAACGTTCTCAGACAATCTTCAAACAATTGCTGCTCATCCTCCGGCCCAAATTCTTCTACAAGACAGTGTGACAGCTCAGCGCTTGCATCCTCGCTCAACATCTTTGCTGCCGCAACATCGTTGACCAGCTCATCCTGACTGTTCCTGTCGGCAATAAACTGCAGAATTTCCTCATGCAGTTTATTCTGCAACTCTGTAATCGGTATTTTCGCCTCCAAATAAGCAAGAATACCATTATCCCGCCAGATCGACTTAATAACATAACGTCCAGCACGAAGAATTGCATTATCGACACGCCTTGCAGCATGCCTTATGCTGCTGCTCTGAGGCTGGCGCGTCGATTGCCTTGTCCCAGTAAACTTACTGAGTTCACTGCGAATTGCCCCTTCGTCGACGCCTAAAACCTGAGCAATACGCACGATATATGCATTAAGCTCTACCGCATTTGAAATATCCGCCAGAACCGAAAGTAATTCTGACAATGCATTAACCTTTCCTTCAAGTGTCGCATACTCTGCATGTTCAAGAACATTACGCATGCGATACTCTACAAGCGGCAAGGCATCATCAATAAGTTTCTGAAAAGCATCTTTACCATGCTTACGGATAAATTCATCCGGGTCCTTTCCATCAGGAATCATAATAACCTTAACATTTGCTCCGGTTCCCTTTATAATCGACATTGCCCGCAATGTTGCATTCTGCCCGGCACTGTCGCTGTCGTAAGCAAAATAAAGATCAGATGCATAGTGCAGCAGTTTCTTGCATTGTTCCTGTGTAAAAGCCGTTCCCAATGAAGCCACAACATTCTTTATCCCAGAACTATAGACCGCCATCGCATCCATATAGCCTTCAACGATAATTACATACCCAGCCTTCTTTATTGCCCGGCAGGAACGATCCAGCCCAAATAAAAGTCTTCTTTTATTAAACAATATAGTTTCCGGAGAATTTAAATACTTCGGCTGGCTGTCATCCAGCACACGACCGCCAAAACCAACAACACGTCCTCGTTCATCACAAATCGGGATAATTACCCGATTACGAAAACGGTCATATATACCTTCTGCTTTCTGTCTTTCTGCAACAAGGCCACTCTCTAATAAGAGCGATGCCTGTATTCCACGTTTCTGAAAAGCAGCTGATAGTTTGTCCCAGGCTGGTGGTGCAAAACCCAAGTGAAATTCTTCAATAACCTCATCTTTTATCCCGCGCTGACTAAAATAATCCCGTGCTGGCACACCATATTTTGTCTTCATTAGACAATTATAAAAAAAATCCCGAGCCATATCGTGTACCTTGTACAAATCCGTCATCTTTTGTTCCCGAACCAGTTCCTGCGCGGTTTTCTCACTTTGTGGCAATGAAATATTCAACTTTTCAGCCTGTAGTTTAATAGCTTCAAAATAAGAAACGTTTTCCATAAGAGATATAAACTTAAAAACATTTCCTCCAGCATGACAGCCAAAGCAATAAAAAAAGCCCTGATCCGGTACAACCGAAAAAGAGGGTGTATTTTCTTGATGAAAAGGACAACAACCCCAATAACGATTTCCTTTTTTCTTCATTAAAACATACGATGAAACCACCGACAAAATATCCGACTCAGAGCGCACGCGTTCTACAAACTCGTCCATACTGCTGTTATCTTTCATTACACAGTTCACCCTTCACCGCACTCTTATCCATAAAAACACTTTTTCAAATAAGACACCTAACCTAAATTCGCTAAGTTTTAAAAATATCCTGCTTTTCCATCAATTTATTTTTATCTCCTATTAATGAGTATGTCCGCTTACATGCAGCTGACTTATCACTCTTTACATGATATATTCCATATAAATTTCCAATATCCTTTTTCCTCTTGACAAACTTTTATAAATTTGCTGTTTACACAAAAAGAAAGAGCGTTTCTCTATTAGAAAACGCTCTTTTTTATAATCTATTCAGTTAAAGGACCATGATACCAATCGGCGGCATAAATATCTGATTAAAAACCTGTACTGCATAACTATCCGTAAGTCCAGCAATATAATCAACCACAATCTGCTGCTTGCCCCAACAGTTTTCCCGCTGCAAAAACTCCGCTGGAAGCTCGGCAAAATTCTGCATAAAATACGTATAGAGCTGCTCCAGAAGAAATGCTGCCTGTGAACGTTCTTTTGCCAATGTTTTTGAATGATAAATATTTGTAAACATAAAACTGCGAAAAACATCCATTACCTCCTGCATCTTGGACGATAAAAGAATATCCCCTTTTCCCATTGAGGTAAGAATCATATCGGATACCATTTCTGTAATCATCTGCGATGACTCGATACCAAGATGTGATCTGACCTCCTGCGGCAAATTTTCCGGCTTCAGCATATTCGCCCGCAAACTGTCATCATAATCATGGCATAAATAGGCAATACGATCCGAAATACGTACAATTCGTCCTTCTAACGTCTTTGGCAAATGATTTCCTGTATGATTAACGATACCATCCTTTACAGCAAAGGTCAGATTAAGTCCCTTACCACCTTTTTCAAGAAATTCAACAACCCGCAGACTCTGTTCATTGTGTGCAAAGTGTCCAATAATTTTCTTGATTGCGCCTTCACCAGCATGCCCAAAAGGTGTGTGACCAACATCATGTCCCAGTGCGATTGCTTCGACAAGATCCTCATTGAGCTGCAGTCCCCTCGCAATCGTACGGGAGATCTGGGCGACTTCTAAACTATGTGTCATACGCGTGCGATAGTGATCGCCCGATACAATGTATACCTGTGTCTTATGTTTTAGCCGACGAAAGGATTTCGAATGCAGGATACGATCCCTGTCTCGTTGGAAAGCTGTACGAAACGGACACTTTGTCTCTTCCCGCAGTCTTTGGCTCTCTTTGCTCTTTGCTGCATACTGTGATAATATTTCGTATTCCATATTTTCTGTGCGCTCACGTACATTCATAGTTAACACCTGCCCTTTTTCTTATTATACTACAGGCTTGTCAATATAGGAAAAGCCTTTTGGCTGTGCTTTTTTTCTCAGCTCTGTTATAATAAAGAAGACATAGTTTTAACTTGATATTGTATACAAAGGAGATTGTCATGAAGAATTTTAAGATTTTATTTTTATTCATGCTTGTACTGCTCTGTTTGAGCACGACCGCATTCGCTAACAAACCATCGATCACATCCGATAACAACTATCTTGATATTAATACAGGCCGCTATATGCTTGATGGCCATGTTCGCATTGATACAGGTTCACGCATCATTACTGCCGATGCAGCGCAGGTCAGTATTACTTCACTTGAAGTCTGGGGGCAGGGACATATTACTGTCACACAGGATGATATTGTTTTTACCGGTGACAAAGTCTATGTCAACGGAAACAACAAAGAAGCATCAATTGACGGCAGTGTTGATCTCGAACGCAAAGATCTATCTATCACCGCCAACTCTGTTAAATTCAACTGGGATACAAAAATTGCTGAGTTTTACGATAATGTCAATGCCAATATTAATGGCAAACAGATATCGACAGATCATCTGCGCTACAACATAACTGATAATCAAGTACTGTAAGACTTGCATCACCGTAAAGCAAAAATTTACAAATTTTTATGCATTTAATAAAAATGCAGACATCCCCTAACTGGATGCCTGCATTTTTTATTTTGCTTTATTTATGCAAGAACAATTTTACTAAAATCAGCGACTTTCCCAATGAGTATATCTACTGATTTTAAAAGACCAAGGCGGTTATTTTTAATTTTTTCATCCTTATCCATAACCATAACTGCATCAAAGAAAGCATTTATCGGTGCAGCAAGATCTGCAAGTGCATCAATTGCACCTACGTAGTCCTGGCCTTCAATAAGACTTTCAATTGCACTGTTTGCCGAAGTATAGGCCTGATAAAGAGCCTTCTCTTCGTCCGTTTTAAAAAGCGCTGCATCAATCACTGCAGTTTTTGCCTTTTTAGCAAGATTTCCAGCACGAACATAGGCTTGAATTGTCTTTGTCATATCTTTTTCAACAGCCTCTGCTACTGCCTTACCTCTAAGATAAACAGCGTAGATATCATCAACAGAATCAAGTACAGCATCAACAACATCATAGCGAACGCTTTCATCGGCAAACACATTTTTTATACGCAGGCGGATAAAATCCGCAACATCAATCTGCATCTTTGCCCGTGCTTTTTCATCTTTAATAAAAAAAAGATCCATAGACTTATTAATGAGTGCTGCCAGTGAAAAGCTATATTTTGCCTCAATAATCATATTGACCATACCTAAAGCCTGTCGGCGCAGCCCAAATGGATCTTGTGAGCCTGTAGGAATAAGTCCACGGCTGAAGGTCCCAACAATATTATCAATCTTATCCGCAAGACTTACAATGCGGCCAGCAGTGCTTGCCGGTTGCGCATCACCAGCAAAACGCGGCATATAATGTTCATAGATTGCCGTTGCCGTTTCTTTTGTTTCACCATCAAGCAATGCATATTCGCGCCCCATGATACCCTGCAGTTCTGTAAATTCACAGACCATACCCGTAACAAGATCAGCCTTTGCGAGCTTGGCGGCACACTTGGCATTCTTTGTTTCATCTGCAGAAGCTTTTATCGTACTGGCAATAACGTCAGCAAGTTCTTCGAGACGAACAGACTTATCATAAAGTGTCCCAAGCCCCACTTGGAATACAACCGTTTTGAGCTTTTCAAGGCAGTCTCTTAGGGATTTCTTACGATCTTCATTAAAAAAGAACTGAGCATCGGCCAAACGAGCTCGAAGAACGCGTTCATTACCATGTTGTACCGTCTCAAGATATTCACTGCCACCGTTGCGTATTGTGATAAAAAGAGGCATGAGATTACCGGATGCATCTTTCACGGGGAAATAGCGCTGATGGTCGCGCATCGGAGTGATAACTGCTTCTGGTGGAAGCTTAAGATATTTTTCTTCAAAACTGCCGCAAAGCGCTGTCGGATATTCAACGAGATAGACGACTTCTTCGAGAAGATCTGCTGTGATTTCAGCCTCTCCCCCCTTCGCTTTTGCAACTTCTTTGATCTGCTTACGAATAAGTGCACGGCGTTTTTCCTGATCCACAAGGATGAACTGCCTTTCGCAAGCAGTTTCATAATCAGCCGCTTTTTCAATCGTAAAATTACCCTGACTAAGAAAGCGATGACCACGTGACATGCGGCCGGATTTGACATTAGCTACGTCAAAATCGATGATAGCATCATCAAAAAGTGCAACAATCCATCGCAGCGGACGAATAAATTTAAAATCAAGATCCGCCCAGCGCATATTATTGGGAAAGTTCAACCCACAGATGAGATCCGGCAAAACCGTCTTGAGAAGTTCTGCTGTATCCTTTCCGGCTTTATATACCATAGCATAGACATAGCCATCCTTTACAACAAGATCCCTTGGATCAACGTTTTGTCCATGAGCAAAGCCCTGCGCAGCCTTCGTCGTATTTCCATTCGCATCAAAAGCAATCTTTACAGACGGCCCTTTATTTTCACTTGATATATCTTCCTGTTTTTCCGCAACATCCTTTATTATAAGAGCAATACGACGCGGTGTACCAACCGTACGGACAGCTCCGCATGAAATACGCATTTCGCCAAAGATCGCTTCTGCATTTTTCCTCAGCTGTTTAAGAATTTCCGGCATATAATGTGCTGGAACTTCTTCTGTACCAATTTCTAACAACATTTCTTTACTCATACTTTTTACCTCCCTTAAGCATTGGATAGCCGAGTTCTTCACGCTGTTTTAAATAACATTGAGCACAGGAACGGGCCAGCTTGCGAACTCTGCTGATGAACGCTGTGCGCTGCGATACACTAATCGCGCCGCGTGCATCGAGAAGGTTGAACGTATGCGAGCATTTCAATACATAGTCATAGGCCGGATGAACACAGCCATGATCAATAATCCGAACAGCTTCCTTTTCATATTTATCAAAAAGATCAAAGAGAAGTTTTTCGTCAGACAACTCAAACGCATACGTCGACTGTTCCACCTCATTCTGATGAAACACATCACCATAGCTATAGCCTTCTGTCCATTCAATATCATAGACATTTTCTACGCCCTGAATATACATTGCCAGACGTTCAAGCCCATACGTAATCTCTGATGCTACTGGTTTAATATCCTGACTGCCAACCTGTTGAAAATATGTAAACTGTGTAATTTCCATGCCATCAAGCCAAACTTCCCAGCCAAGACCCCACGCACCAAGTGTCGGCGATTCCCAGTTGTCTTCGACAAAACGAATATCATGCTGTTTCGGGTCAATCCCCAGACATTCAAGGCTTGCCAGATAAAGCTCCTGAATATTATCTGGTGATGGCTTCATAATAACTTGAAACTGATGATGCTGATAAAGTCGGTTTGGATTTTCACCATAGCGGCCATCTGCCGGACGACGTGATGGTTCTACGTAAGCAACATGCCACGGTTCTGGCCCAAGCACACGTAAAAAGGTCGATGGATTCATTGTTCCTGCACCTTTTTCAACATCATATGCCTGCGCTAAGATACAACCCTGCTCAGACCAAAACTTTTGCAAGGTCAGGATAATTTCCTGAAATTTCATAAGAAAGACTCCTCCTCAATTTTAAATCGCAAAACTAAAAATCCCGTCCCTGTAACAACTTCTGTTACAGGGACGGGATATATTCCCGCGGTTCCACCCTGATTGGCTGACGCCCACCTCAGTGTATAAAATTATGCTCAGAAATGCCTTTCGCTCCATTGACAGTCTCACACTACCACTGTCTCGCTTAATTGGAACTACTCCTTTTCCTCATCGCTATGTGTTAGTTTATCAAATACAAATGCACTTGTCAATAAGACATATACACTTTAATTATCTATTCTGTCATGGGCAGCTGCTGTATAAATGTGAGCGAACGGAGCTGCTTTTCCAGTAACTGCTGCAAATAAATCAACAAGAGATGCTCTGCACGGACAAGGTTACTGCCAGTCACGCGAAACGATGGTGGCTGTGCCCAGTCAAGTAAAATAAGCTGTTCAATAAAACTGCGAAGTTCTGCAGAAAAAGGCTCCATACCATCTGCCCTGCAGTCCCTGCAAACAGCACCGCCCTGCCCTATGGAAAAAAACGCATCACCAACAAGTTCCTTTTCGCAGCAAGCGCAGTTGGAAAAATGCAATTGACTCCCTGTATATTCGAGCAGTTGATAACCTGCCGCAAGGGCCACAAGGCGCGGATTACGCTTCCCAAAAAAACTGAAGATCTGCAAAAGCTTATCAAAAATCTGTGGCTGCGGCTCATGCTCATTACACAGCTCTATAACGAGCTCAGCAACAAAAGCACCATAAGCCATTGCCGAAAGGTCCTCGCTCATAATCCTAAAATTCTGCCGCAGCTCATACTGTTTAACTGTATCAATGCGTTGTCCCTCTGTAAGCTGCAGATCAAGATGATTAAACATCTGCATACCAGCAGCAAGTGGGCTCTTTGGTCTGCGGCAGCCAAATGCCGCTGCCTTAATCTTGCCACGTTCTTTTGTTAGAATTGTCAGCATCTTGTCAGCATCACCCCAGTTACGTACACCAAGAATAATTGCTTCTGTCATATACTGTGCCATTATTCTTCCTGCTTTTCCCCATCGAATTTTTCCTTTTCCTCTGTCTTACGTGTGATTTCTTCAATATAAGCCTCATGATGCCCATTGCTGTTTGGCATGACTGTTCCCGCCGTAAGAACATACTGCAAGGCCGCTTCTCTGCTGATATTCAAATAAATAACATCCTCCTTCGCCACAAAGAGATTTGTCCCTGATGTCATGTTAAGACTCCACGGAATAAACACACAAATATAGTCCCCGCCAAGCTGCTCCTTGAGTTCCTCTGGCACATCGGCCATGACAAAGCCCATTGCTTTTGACTGCTGATAGGGTACAAGTACAACATGATTGAACATACTGTTCGACTCAAATACTGCCGTTGAAAGATGCTTGACACTATTATAAATAAATTTAACGATTGGTATCTTATTAAGCAGCTTTTCACCATATGCGATGAGCTTCTTCGAAAACCAGTTTGAAGACAGCCAACCAACAAGATAAATAAATACTAACAGTGTAATAATCCCAATACCAGGAAATTGCACCGGCAAATGTTTGCCAAGTACCCCTTCGGTAAAATAAAGTGCCTCACCAATGACAAATACCGTAATAGCAATGGGTACAAGCAGGATAAGACCATTAACGAAATACTTTGATACACCCTTCATATGTTTTTTCACCTGTGAATCCCCCTAAAAATCTCCCCTTATCAACCGCAGCAAGGCATTTTTTAACTATTTCATTCGTACTTATTCAAAACCAAAACCCTTGAGTACACCTGCCCTGTCCCGCCAATCCTTCTTTACCTTTACCCATAAATCAAGATAAACCTTTGAGCCAAGCAATGCTTCGATATCTTTACGTGCAAGCGCTCCAATTTCTTTAAGAAGTGCTCCCTTCGAACCAATGACAATACCTTTTTGCGATTCGCGTTCCACATAAATAGTTGCACGAATATAAACATCTTTATTCTTGCGTGTCTTCATTTCATCAACGTCAACAGCAATTGAATGCGGCACCTCATCACGCGTGAGCTGGAGTACCTTTTCACGAACAAGTTCAGCAACAATAAGGCGCTCCGGCTGATCCGTGATCATGTCCTCCGGATAGTATTGCGGCCCTTCCTCAAGATGTTTCTTTATTTCTGTAAGCAGCCCATCAAGATTTGTTTCTTCCTTCGCTGAAATTGGCACAACACCCTCGAACGGATACTTTGCTGTATAGCGCGCAATAATCGGCAATACCTGTTCTTTATTGATAAGGTCCAGCTTATTCACGACAAGCAGTACCGGCTTCTTTGTTGCCTGAAGACGTTCCAAAATATAGCGTTCACCAGCACCCATATCCTCCGTTGCATCGACGACAAAAAGAACGACATCAACTTCTCTGAGTGTATTTTCTGCCGCACGCACCATGTATTCACCAAGTTTATCCTTTGGCTTATGAATTCCCGGTGTATCAAGAAATACGACCTGTGCATCCGGTTGTGTTAATATACAGAGAATCTTGTTACGTGTCGTCTGCGGCTTGTCTGACATGATCGCAATCTTCTGCCCAATAAGGCTGTTGACCATCGTCGACTTTCCAACATTTGGTCGTCCGATTACTGCGATAAATCCTGATTTATGTCCTTTTTCCATAAAAACCTCCATTAGTTTTACTATTCTCTTTTTATTCCAATATTTTCCATTATATATTTTTCTTCTTTTTGCATTTCAACACGATCCGATTCTTCCATATGATCATAGCCAAGAAGATGCAGCATTCCATGCACCGTCAGAAAAACCATTTCCCGCTTTAGACTGTGCCCATATTCGCAAGCCTGCTCTGTTGCCCGCTCTACTGATATAATAATATCACCCAGAATATTGATTTCCGGCCCGTCTACAATATCTGGTTCCAGCCCTTCATTAAGCGCAAATGACAATACATCCGTTGGTCGATCAATCTGGCGATACGTCTTATTCAGTGTATGAATGTAGGCATTGTTTGTCAGGGTTATACTGACTTCCGCTGTCGGCAAGGCATAGAGTTCGCCAACCTTTTCTGCTGCTGCTTTTACATTCTCCTCAATTTCCGGCGAAAATACAAGCACCTCCGGAAAATTGCTTACGATCACTTCCATATCACTTTATACCTCCACTGACTTTTTTTCTTCATATGCATCATACGCCTGCACAATGCGTGCGACAACATCATGGCGAATAACATCCTTTACATCAAGATAGATCCCGCCAACACCTTCAACATCCTGCAAAACTTCACTTGCCTCTGCAAGACCCGAGCGTGTACCACGCAAATCAATCTGCCCGAGATCTCCTGTTACGACCATCTTTGAGCCAAATCCCAGACGTGTAAGGAACATCTTCATCTGCTTTCCTGTTGTGTTCTGTGCTTCATCAAGAATAACAAAAGCAGCATCCAGTGTCCGACCGCGCATATAGGCAAGCGGTGCAATCTCGATAATATTTTTTGCCATAAGCTTCTGATATGTATCAATTCCCATTATATCCTGCAATGCATCATAAAGCGGACGCAAATACGGATCAACCTTTTCCTGTAAATCCCCCGGCAAAAAACCAAGATGCTCGCCTGCTTCTACAACCGGACGCGTCAATATGATCTTGTTCACCTCATGATTCCGAAGTGCCGCAACTGCCATGGCAACGGCCAGATATGTCTTGCCAGTACCCGCAGGACCAATGCCGAATGTAATTGAGTTGTGACGTATCACATTAATATACATACGCTGTCCCAGCGTTTTTGGCCGTATCTGACGGCCTTTTGCTGTCACGAGAATTGCACTGCTAAAAAGATGATGCAGTTCATCACTTTTGCCTTGTTTTACAAGATTAATGCTATAGCGTATCTCATGCATTGTAAGTGTCGTTCCCTGACGATAGAGATATTGCAGTTCTTCGACGACCTTCACGACCTGCGCCGCGATTTCTTCCTCACCTATAATTTCAAGCGCATCACCGCGGCTGATCATACGACAATCAAAATTCTCATTAAGAACATGCAGATACACATCATTCTTTCCCAGCAGTGATGCAGCTTCTTTTCTATCTTGAAAAATAATCTTCTTCTCTAAAACTTTTTTCAAATAATTGTCTGTTACCCTGCTACTACACGCGAATCCCTTGGAATTACAACCAGGCAACAGTGACTTCACCTCATTTCCTGCTTTAATTGTACAACAAGGCAGTCAAATGTCAAACAGATTTTTAACAGTAAATATATTGTTAACCATTATATATATTTGAGTTGACTAATACATTGCACTTTTATATAATGAAGAAAGTATTTTATTATTTAAAAAAAGTGAGGCTATTTCTATGTTAAATGAAATCAATCTGCAAAAACTTGCTGAAGAAATTATTGCTGGACGCCGCCTAAATCGCAGCGACGACCTTTCCTTCTTTATTACCTGTAATCTATCTGATCTGCAGAAAGGTGCGCATCATCTGCAAGAACATTTCTGTGGCAATCACATTGATCTGTGCACAATCATCAACGGCCGTAGTGGCCGCTGCAGTGAAAACTGCTCCTACTGTGCTCAGTCTGCCTGTCATCATACAGGTATTGAAGAATACGGCTTTATGGATAAAGACGAGATCATTAAAAATGCTCTTTGCAATGAAAAAGAAGGTGTCAATCGCTTTGCCATCGTTACTTCAGGCCGCGCGCTCATCGGCGAAGATTTCGAAAAAGCTCTTGATGTTTATCGTGAAATGAAGAAGGTTTGCCGTATTGGCCTCTGTGCTTCACATGGACTGCTTACTGACGAACAGTTCCATCGTCTGCATGAAGCCGGTGTGTCAAGCTACCATCACAATATCGAAACATCGCGCCGTTTCTTTCCGCACATTTGCACTACACATACCTATGATGATAAAATCCGCACAATAAAGCTTGCCCAAAGTGAAGGTCTCTGTGTCTGCTCTGGCGGCATCATCGGCATGGGTGAAGACTGGGCTGACCGCATTGATATGGCTGTCAGCCTTGCCGCGCTGGGTATCGAATCGATTCCAATTAATGTTCTCATGCCGATTAAGGGTACAAAACTTGCTGACTTGCCACAGCTGCCAAGTGAAGATATTATGCGGACAATTTCCTTTTTCCGCTATATCAATCCAACTGCTAACATTCGTCTCGCAGCCGGTCGTAAAACGCTCCCGCAAAATGGCGAATCTGCTCTGCTCACCGGTGCCAGTGCTTCCATTACCGGCAACATGCTTACAACCTCAGGAACGACGATTCAAGAAGACATGCAAATGCTCAAACGCCTTAGCCTCACAAATCAGAACAACACAAGAGATATGTAACTGTAAAAACAATAAAACAATCTTCTTTTGCCCGGCTCATATCACTGTGGTATGATGTATATAGTACTTCATTCACAAAAGAGAAAGGACATGATGTTATGCTTCATATAGGAAATCATTTATCATCGTCTAAGGGCTACACCGCCATGGGAAAAGAAGCGGTTACTCTAAATGCAAATACATTTGCATTTTTTACACGCAATCCACGTGGTGGTAAAGCTAAAGATATTGACCAGGAAGATATTCGTACCTTCCTGGCTTTTAAAGAAGAACATCATATTGGAAAACTTGTCGCGCACGCACCTTATACGATGAATGCCTGCGCCGCAAAAGAAAATCTGCGCATCTTTGCACATGATATGATGGCAGATGATATCAATCGCTTGGAATATACACCTGGCAATTACTATAACTTCCATCCCGGCAGCCATGTTGGCCAGGGCGCGGATATCGGCATCGATTACATCGCAGCCATGCTCAACTCTGTTCTTACACCAGAACAACATACGACTGTGCTTCTGGAAACGATGTCTGGAAAAGGCAGTGAAGTTGGCCGTACCTTCGAAGAACTCCGATCTATTCTTGACCGCATTGACCTTAAAGACAAAATGGGTATCTGCCTTGATACATGCCATATATGGGATGGCGGCTATGATATTGTAAATCATCTTGATAGTGTCCTTGAAGAATTTGACCGCATTATCGGACTTAACAAACTTTGTGCAATTCATTTTAATGACAGCCTCAATCCTATGGGAAGTCATAAAGATCGACATGCCTGTATCGGACAGGGTATGATCGGGCTAAAAGCCCTCACGCGTGTTATTAACCATCCAAGTCTGCGTACATTGCCTTTTATTCTCGAGACGCCAAATGATCATGATGGTTATGCCCGGGAAATCGACCTGCTGCGCAATGCGTATATAGAATAACCTTCCCACAAATCTGCTTTTTTATACCTTATCTCTAAAAGCAAAAAGAACATATTTCTTCTTTATTTACCCATACAAAGACCAATGATGACATCCTCTAAAAGTTCAGCACCAGCCTGACCCGTCTTCAATTTGTAGTCTGCCTCAGCGAGTGAAAGCATCGCCTTTTTCAGTACAGGCTCACTAAAGTTTCGGCTGTAACGGCCAATTTTTTCGGCAATAAATGGATTGAGCTGCATCGGGCCCGCAAGTTGTCTGCCATGATACCCTTGTGTTTCAAGTGTTTTGGCCTGCCAGAGCTGACGCACATGCCGCACAATAAGGCTTAGTGTCAGAGGGAGATATACTGCATCATCGAGCTGACGATGCAAGAGTTCAAGTGCCTTTTGTACCTGGCGCTCACTAACTGCATCCAGCATTGCAAATACAGACACTTCAGGCATACTTGAAAACACCTGCAGCAAATCTTCTTTCGTAATCCGACGCTCTGTTGTATAAAGTGCTAGTTTGTCAAACTCTTTATCAAGAAATCCCAATGATACCTGCTGCATCGTCCCCACCGCTTCCGTAAAATACGTATAGGCTTCACGATCCAGCTCCTTATCCATCTCCTGCAGCTTCCCCTGCAGCCAGCTGCCAATATTCCACGGCTTAACAGCCTCCACTTCGACAACCACACCACAAGAGGCAATTGCTTTGTAGAGCTTACGCCGTTTATCTGCTTTTTCCAACGTTTCAAAAACAATGACACTATACGACGGCATAGTATTTAAGATAGAGATAAATTTTTCTTCGGTTTTTGAAGACTTACCTTTTTCTTCATTTTTTTTCTCTTTGAAAAGGTTTGCACCACGAACCAGGATGACATTCTTCTCCGAAAAAAACGGTGCTGACTCGATAAGTCCCATAAGCTGATTTAAATCCGCTTCTCCATTGATTTTTTGCAAAGCATCCTGCGTCCCCTCTGGTAAAAGTTTTGCAAGCAATGCCTTTTCCACTTTATCTGCCAAATAGCGTTCCTCACCGGTAATTAGATAAACCGACTTCAAATCACTCTTTCGTATCATCGCCATGGCATCTTCATATTTCATATTTCCACATCCATTTTTTATTCATATTATAATAAAACAGTCCAAATGCTATACTTTTATCATATAGCATTTGGGCTGTTTTGTCATTACATGTCAAAAGACTCTATTACCATTTTTCATTATCTACAAACGTACGCACGTCTATGGACTTTCCATCCGTCGCAAAGACAACTGCACCTTTCTCATCCGTGCGCAGCACCTTTGTTTTTTGCGCAGCAAGACGCTCCAGTACAGCCTTATTGGGATGGCCGAAACTATTATCAGCCCCCACGCTTATAACCGTCCAGATTGGCTGTACCGCCTGCAAAAATTCTGCTGTATTTGATGTGTTTGAACCATGGTGTGCCGCCTTAAGCACACTGCTTTTCAACGGAATTTTTTCCTTCAGCATTTTCTTTTCTGCCTCTGCTGTCAAATCACCCGTAAAAATAAAGCTCGCCCGGCCATAGCTCACGCGTATGACATTCGATGTCTCATTCCCCGTGCCGCTCTTAACCGGATCTGCTGCATACAATATTTCAAAGCATACATCATCTATGATAAAACGCTGTCCGGCTGTTGCTGGTACAAAAGAATATACAGGCTCCGTCTCAACACTTAGCTGCATTGACTTTGCATATTCCTCGCGGTTCTCCCGCCCAATGATAACATGCTTTACTTTCATCTTTTTCATAATACCAGCCGTACCAGCTGCATGATCTTCATGGGCATGCGTCAAAAAAATCGTATCAAGCTGCTGAACACCATAGTGCCAAATATATGGTACATCAACACGACTGCCAATATCAAAAGCGCCTTCACGTGTCCCACCTGTGTCAATCATCACAGCTGTTCCATGTGGCGTAATAATAAGTGCCGCATCACCTTGTCCCACATCAATAAAATGAACCTGCAGCAACTGCGTCCGCTGACAATAGAAAAACAGTACCGCTGCTAAAACGACTCCTGCTGCTCCCAGCTGCTTCTTGTATTGCAGCAGAACCTTTATATGCTTTCCTGCCTCCGGCTGCAAAAGCAAAGCAAGTCCTCCATAATATACCCCACCAACAATAAATGAAAAAGATGGCAGATAAACTGCACTGCCTGGCAAACAAGCAAGCACACTCGTAATCTCATAAACGATTCCAAGCGTCAGACTCGCCAGCACAAACATAATATGCTGCAAAAAAGGCAGAAACAAGCCAATCAATGATGCCGCCAAACCGACAATAATAATATATTCCACAAGGGGAACTGCAATAACATTTGCCAAAAGCGCACTTACTGATACACGATTAAAATACCAGGCCAAAAACGGAAGAACGGCCAGCTGTGCCCCAAGCGTTATCGCAAAGTTTGCTGCAAGCCACTCTGGAATCCGGTTCATCTTCCCGTATAATACAGGTGAAATATAAAGCAATCCGGCCGTTGCTGCAAAGGACAGCTGAAAACTGACATCAAAAAGAAGTTCTGGCTGCAGCATTAGCATTACAAGACCAATAATACTCAGTATCCGCCGAGTATCTTTTTCCCGTTCCAGAAAAAACGCCACAAACGTCAAAATCCCCATGATTGCTGAACGAATTACAGGTGGTACTCCACCCGCCATCACACCATAAACAAGGATAAGTGCAATTACAAACAACGCCGTAATTGATCGCTTCAAACGCAGAAATTTCCCCAGCCATCCAACCGTAGCTGCCAACAGCGTGATATGTGAACCGGATACAGACAAAATATGTACAATTCCCGTTGTCGTAAAGACATCTAAAAGCTCCGGCCGTATTCCGCCATACCCGCCAAACAACATAGCAAAAATCGCTGCGGCATCAGATGTCGTCATTGCATGCTGGAGCGAATCCATAATAGACATACGTATCAATTGAATTTGCCGGAGAAAAAGCATGTTTTTTTCCGGCTCGATCCGTACGCCGCGTTTCCCTGTCTGCAAGCGCGCCGTGATTCCCTGCCGCTTTGCGGCTGCCACAATATCGATACGCCCCGGATTCTGATAGCCATGAAGCCCTTTCAAATCACCTGAAGCTATAATGCGATCACCAATACGAGCTTCGTCTGCATGCTCCTTCCGTGCATAAACATAAATCACTCCTGATGTTTTCACGTTCTGCTTTCCTTTTTGCACCTGTTCTGCACGAACAACATAGCGACTTTTCTGTTGTCCATCCGATGTCTCAACAACACGGGGCGCTTCTATAAGCGTACCATGGACCTTTACCTCCTGGCCAATATGTATACTGATATCATCGGCTGGCAGCAGCTCTGCCTGAAAGAATCGCACCCAGCCCAGCAGTAAAAAAAGCGCACAAAAAATATAAGCTGCATAGGAGTTATTCTTCCATACCGACCATCCAGCTCCAAAAACCAATAGAAAGAGTCCTCCAAACAGCACCGGCATTGGAACTGTGAACTTTACTGCTAGAAATATCCCCAGACAAAAACAGCCAAGTATACTATTTAAAAAAGTTAGTTGCTGTTGTCCTGTACTCATAACGTGATCTTGTCCTTCAGCTTAGTAAACTTCGCATCACCAATACCACGCACTTTTTTTAAATCTTCCAGCGTCTGGAAGGCCCCTTCCGTCTGCCGATAATCGACGATACGCTGTGCCATTGCCGGGCCAATGCCCGGCAAACTGTCAAGGGCTTTACTATCTGCCATATTAATATTAACCTTGCCATCAACTTTTTCCTGTGCTTTTCCCGGCGCACTTTCTGCTATAGCTTTTTCCGGTACACGGATCTGTACACCATCCTTAAGCACCTGCGCCATGTTTACCTTACTTTCATCTGCCGTTGGCAGTATCCCACCGCAAAGATTCACAGCATCCAGCACTCGTGCACCTGCATCAAGCTTTATAACGCCTGGGCTGTTCACTGCACCCGATACGTAGACCGTGATCCCGTCAACAGCCGCATTGCTTTTTTTTGCCCCTTCCTGCGTTGCCGCGTCTAATTCAAGCGGCAGATCTTTTTCATGATAACCGTACAAAGTCCCTCCGATAACTACACTTGCCAAAAGCAAAAGAATAAACATTGAACGCTTATACATTGGCATCCTCTTCACGTCCTTTTTCTCTTTCTTCGAACAAAATTCGCCACAATTTTCTGAAATCCTTCTACAAAAAAAAGAAGTACCTTGACACGACATCGCGGTACTTCTTAACAATAAACTAATTAACTTCATCTTCTGTGAGCAAAGCTGAGACTTTCACATCAGGTGTCGTATTGAGATCAATGAACTCACCCAGACTTGTTTGTACAATTGGCAAAGACTGCATACGACTCTCATCAAGATAAACAATCTTCCCCCTTTTCCCATTACTAAGCATAACCCAGTTACCGTTCAGAGAATGGCAAATTTTTTGAATAAACAGCACACCATATTCTGCATCAAGTTTCCCTGCCATTATATCATCTGCAAGAACACCAAACACATCAAATGGTGATTTCTTTTTTGCATAAACCCGATTTGCCGCCATCGCATCATACATATCAAGAATCGCTATAATACGAGCAAATTCACTAATATCTTTTCCCTTAAGACCATCAACATATCCAGAACCATCCAGACGTTCATGATGCTGTTTCACCGCACTAAGAAGCTCCGTTTCATCCTTGAGGCTGCTATGACACAACATTTTATAGCCAAAATCGACATGTCCGGATACAATTTTAAACTCTGATGTAGATAGTTTACCCGGTTTATCAAGAATGTTTTCCGCAATACGTGTCTTTCCTATATCATGCAGCATTCCCGCAACGACAAGACGCCGCAGCCGAACATCCGGCATATGAAGCCAATGTCCCATAAGGCCTGCGAGGATAGCCACATGAATGCTGTGATGAATCAAATAATTACCCTCGCGAACCATATTATGGATTTGCGTAATAGCCTTCAGCCCATCAATCATTTCTATAAAAAAATCATCTTTCACAATACTCAATATACCTTCAACATCAATCTCAGAAGTCCGCCGCGCCATTATAAAAATATTGTGGAGAGCATTAAATGAATTTTGATATTTCACCACATAATGTGTATCCAAAACATGCCCATCATAAATCGCCGCTACGGTTTTCTGTTGCGGCACTTCTTTTTTTACCGGATCATCCATTTTTATCTTGACAAAAAAAATAGGTCGGTCTAAAAGAGACACTATTATATTGTTTGTCAATACAGTTCCTTCGGCAATAAGTTCATTGTCGTTTTCGTCATAAACCGACCGTCCTACGATCATCCCTGCATGCAGTTCCTCTATTGCATATTCTTTCAATCCCTCGTTCATTTCAACACCCCTCTTCCAGCCCCACAAAAAATCATTTTATGGAACCAGCTTACTATCATTTTAATAATTTGACATTTTCTATTATTATCCTGCCTGCTTATGTAAATTGCACAAATAAAAAATAAGATACGTTGTCTGTGTCCTGTGGCATCAAACAACGTATCTTCTTATTTCTATTTTACAACAATATTTACAAGTTTCTTTGGTACACAAATAACTTTAACAACGGTCTTGCCTGTGACGTAGTCCTGTACACGCTGTTGTCCAAGAGCAATTTTCTGCATTTCTTCACGACTAAGGTTCGCCCCGATAACAATCTTATCACGAACTTTTCCATTAATCTGGAGAACAATTTCAACCTCATTCATAACCAAAGCCGTTTCATCACACTTTGGCCATAACGTCTTATGCACGCTGCCTTCACCAGCAATATTCATCCAGATTTCTTCTGTCATGTGTGGTGCAAAAGGTGCCAGAAGCTTGATAAGGTTGATCGACACTTCACGGACAAGACTGCTATTGACCTTTTTATCATCCTGGAAAGTATAGAATGCATTGACCAGCTCCATGATTGAACTGATCGCCGTATTGAAATTGAAACGATCCCGAACATCTTCCGTTACCTTGCGAATTGTCACATGCAGAATACGACGAAGTTCTTTTTCCTCTTTTGTCAGCGTATTCACATCATACATATCAGAACCCGCCTTGATAGTTTCTTCGAAGTGACCAACAATACGCCATACACGATTAAGGAAACGATATGCGCCTTCAACGCCTTGCTCACTCCATTCGAGATCGCGTTCCGGCGGTGCAGCAAAAAGAATAAAGACACGGGCCGTGTCCGCACCGTATTTGCCAATAATTTCTTCCGGTGAAATAACATTGCCTTTTGATTTGCTCATCTTCGAACCATCCTTGATAACCATCCCTTGAGTCAGAAGATTCGTAAACGGTTCATTGAAATCAACAAGACCTGCATCCTTCAAAACCTTTGTAAAGAAACGCGAATAAAGCAAATGAAGAATTGCATGTTCGATACCACCGATATACTGATCGACGGGCGCCCAATAATTGACTTTATCCTTCGCGAACGGTGCCTCCATATTATGCGGATCTGTATAGCGCAGGTAATACCAAGAGGAGCAGATAAACGTATCCATTGTGTCAGTTTCACGCTTTGCCGAACCACCGCACTTCGGACATTTGCAATTAACAAAGTCTTCCACTTGTGCCAGTGGTGATACAGCGCCTGCTTCAAACTTAACATTTTCTGGTAATTTAACTGGCAGATCTTTTTCCGGGACAAGAACTTCGCCGCAATGCGGACAATATATAACTGGAATCGGTGCGCCCCAATAACGCTGACGTGAGATCAACCAGTCACGCAGACGGTAGTTTACACGCTTCGTTCCAACCTTATGCTCTTCGATCCATTTGATAATGGCCGGTTTTGCTTTTTCCGAGTCCATACCGCTGAACTCGCCGGAATTGACAAGTACGCCAGGATCGACATAAGCCCCCTCCATTGTATCAAGCGTTAAGGTGCCTTCCATATTGTTTACAACAAGCACCTTAGGTAAATTATATTTATCCGCAAACATCCAGTCACGTTCGTCATGTGTTGGAACACCCATAACCGCACCTGTACCATATTCATAAAGAACATAGTTTGTTATCCAGATTGGCACACGTTTACCATTAAATGGGTTCACTGCATAGGCACCTGTAAACATGCCTTTCTTTTCTGATTCACTCGATGTACGTTCGATTTCACTCAGATTGCGAACCTCATCCATAAATGCACGTATTTCCGCTTCATTTTCGCGCCCCTTAATAAGCTTGTCTACAAGCGGATGCTCTACAGCGAGTACAACATAGGTTACACCAAAGACCGTATGCGGGCACGTCGTATAGACCGGAATTTCTTCGTTGAAATCCGGCACAGCAAAACTAAATTCTGCGCCCTCGCTACGGCCAATCCAGTTCTCCTGCATCGTCTTAACTCGTTCCGGCCATCCCTTTAAGTCCTTGAGGTCTTCAAGAAGCACATCAGCATAATCCGTAATTTTAAGAAACCACTGTGACAGATCTTTTTTGACGACATCATCATCACAACGCCAGCATTTTCCATCAATAACTTGTTCATTCGCAAGAACCGTATTACATGTATTACACCAGTTTACAGAAGCTTTTTTCTTATACGCAAGACCTTTTTTATAGAAAAGCTCAAAAAGCCACTGCGTCCAGCGATAATAATCAGGACGGCATGTTTCAACTTCGCGGTTCCAGTCATAGGACAGCCCTATCTCACGCTGCTGTCGCTTCATGTTTTCAATATTGGAATAGGTCCAGTCCGACGGCTTTACACCATGCTTGATTGCCGCATTTTCTGCTGGCATACCAAATGCATCAAAACCCATCGGATGAAGCACATTAAACCCTTCCATTGTTTTATAGCGGGCGAGCACATCTCCAATAGAATAATTGCGTACATGACCCATATGTAAATTTCCTGATGGATAAGGAAACATTTCCAGCACATAGTATTTCGGTTTGCTCGCATCCATTTCTGTCTGATATGCATGTTCCACCTGCCATTTAGCCTGCCATTTTTTTTCAATATTCTGCGGCGAATATCTTTCCATTAAAAACTCCTCCTAATTTTTCTTTAAACTAAAAACCGTCCCCGGCTGCGTAACAGCCAGGGACGAATTCATCGCGGTACCACCCTGATTGACGACATTGCTGTCGTCCTCTCTAAATCTTAACGCAATCAACGTCGGCCCCTGCCGCTCCTCCACAGTGAGTTCAATATTCCCATCACACCGACTCGCATCAACCGCCGGTTTTCTGTAGGCAAAAAGAAAGTATCTACTACTCTGCTTCAAAAGATTTATGCTATATTGTACAAAGTTACAATGCTACTAAAATACAACTGGTTTTAATTATAGCTTATACAACAAGAAAAAGTCAACACTTCAGAAAGTTTACTGCAGTTTTACCCGGCAACAAGTTTATTTGTCTTTTTTAAAAGTTTTGCCGGAATTGACCGATACAGTTTCCCTGTGATATTTATAGGCCTACTGCCTTTACTCTCTACATAGTCAGCCAATCCAAAAAATATACTCAATTTTTTTATTATAGCAGCAAAAAAAGACAATACAAGAACAGATTGTCCTTGTACTGCCTCTTTCTTATAATTCCATCTTATTTTACACCAAGTGTAATTGATTCACCATTTATGTTCCATTCTTTCGTAAAACCATCCGTTCTTTCATATTCGATTGCATCACCAAGAACAATATCTTTGATAGCCGCTTCATTTTTCTGCATAAGCACTTTGATCTTATCATTGCCAGCTGCATAGACCGTAATATGATCCATAACCTCAAAGTTATTTTCTTTGCGCATAGTCTGCAGTTTACTAATAATTTCCCTGACAAAACCTTCTTCGACAAGCTCTTCGCTAAGCGTCGTTTCGAGAGCAACCGTTACGCCATTATAGCGTTGTGCCATAAATCCCTCCGTTTGCGCCATTGCAACTTCAACATCTTCCGACACAAGCGTAACTTCACCCGTCTTAACTGTAAGTGTAAGCTTTCCTGTCTTATCAAGCTCTTCCTTAGCCGTATGACCATTGATCCTTCCAAGAGCTTCTTTGATCTCACCAATTTGACGACCAACCTTTGGTCCAAGAACTTTAAACTGCGGTTTAAAACTATAACTAAGGTACTTTTCCATATCCTCTTTAAAGGTAACGTTTTTCACATTAAGTTCACTTTCAACAATTTCCTTAAAAAAATCATCGAGTGTTCCCGCTGCTTTTACGTACATATTGCCGATTGGCTGACGGTTCTTAATGTTAGCTGTATTACGAGCCGCACGACCAAGAACAACAATTTCAAGTACAAGTTCCATGTTCATTTCAAGCGTATTATCAATATGATCTTCATGAACTGTTGGGAAGTCGCAAAGATGAACGCTTTCCGGGGCGGTCTTGTCAATGCTGCGAACAAGATTCTGATAGATGGCCTCTGTCATAAATGGAATCATCGGCGCAGCTGTCTTTACCGTCGTAACAAGCGCTGTATAGAGTGTCATATAGGCATTGATTTTATCCTGTGTGAGTTCCTTCGACCAGAAGCGTTCACGGCTCCTTCTTACATACCAGTTACTAAGCTCATCAACAAATTCTTGTAAAGCCTTTGCCGCTTCAGTTACCTTATAGTTTGAAAGATCGTCATCGACGGTTTTTACAAGCGTATTAAGACGCGAAAGTACCCATTTATCCATAACCGAAAGCTTATCATAGTCAAGTGTGTATTTCGTTGCATCAAACGCATCGATATTTGCATATAAAATAAAAAACGCATAGGTGTTCCAAAGTGTACCCATGAACTTACGCTGCCCTTCCTGTACGGCACCATCATGGAAACGATTTGGCAGCCACGGTGCACTGTTTTCGTAAAAATACCAGCGAATTGCATCTGCTCCATGCTTACCAAGAGCATCCATTGGATCTACGGCATTTCCTTTGGATTTACTCATCTTGCGGCCATTTTCATCCTGTACATGTCCAAGGACAATAACGTTCTTATAAGGTGCTTTGTTAAAGAGCAATGTTGAAATCGCGATAAGCGAGTAAAACCAGCCCCGCGTTTGATCGACCGCTTCAGAAATAAAATCTGCAGGAAAGCGTTTGGCAAAAATATCTTTGTTTTCAAACGGATAGTGCCACTGCGCAAACGGCATAGCTCCAGAGTCAAACCAGCAATCGATGACTTCTGGTACACGAGACATTTTCTTACCGCACTTCGGACATTTGATTGTTACTTTATCAATAAACGGGCGATGCAGTTCAATATCATCCGGACAGTTATCTGACATTGATTTTAGTTCTTCAATCGAACCAATGGAGTGTTGATGTCCGCATTCGCATTCCCAAATGTTAAGTGGTGTTCCCCAGTAGCGGTTGCGGCTGATACCCCAGTCCTGTACATGCTCAATCCAGTCACCAAAACGCCCCTTGCCAATACTTGCCGGAATCCAATTGACTGTATCATTGTTTCGTATGAGATCATCACGAACATCCGTCATTTTAATAAACCAGGATTCACGTGCATAGTAAATAAGTGGTGTATCACAGCGCCAGCAATGAGGATAACTGTGTTCGAATATAGGTGCTTTAAAGAGCAGGCCTTTGATTTTAAGATCTTTCAAAATAAGCGGGTCCGCATCTTTAACGAAAATTCCTTCCCAGTCCGTATCTTTTGTCAACTGTCCCTTGCTGTCAACATACTGCACAAATGGAAGATCATACTTCTTGCAAACACGGGCATCATCTTCACCAAAAGCCGGAGCCATATGGACGATACCTGTACCATCACTTGTTGTAACATATCCATCACATGTAACAAAAAAGGCTTTCTTATCAAGCTTACCAACCGCATAGGGATAGAGAGGTTCATATTCCCTGTATTCAAGTTCTTTACCCGGAAATGTTGCAAGAACTTCGCTATCGCCTTCGAGAACTGTGTTGACAAGAGCTTCCGCCATATAGTAGACAGTATCTTCATTTTTGACTTTAACATAGTTTATTTCTGGATTTACGCAAAGCGCAAGATTGGATGGAAGTGTCCATGGTGTCGTTGTCCATGCAAGAAAGTAAGCATCTTCATCCTTGACTTTAAACTTAACCATTGCCGAACGTTCTTTAACATCTTTATACCCTTGTGCTACTTCATGTGATGAAAGCGGCGTACCGCAGCGTGGACAGTATGGTACAACTTTATATCCTTTATATAAAAGTCCCTTTTCCCATATTTCTTTAAGCGCCCACCATTCAGATTCAATATAGTTATTTTCATATGTGATATATGGATGCTTCATATCTGCCCAGAAGCCAACAACATCGGAAAACTCTTCCCACATGCCCTTATACTTCCAAACAGATTCGCGACATTTGCGAACAAATGGTTCCATACCATATTTTTCGATCTGATCCTTGCCATCAAGGCCAAGTTGTTTTTCGACTTCGAGTTCAACGGGCAGACCGTGCGTATCCCATCCAGCCTTGCGCAAAACATTTTTGCCTTTCATAGACTGAAATCGTGGCAGAAGATCCTTAATTACACGCGTAAGTACATGGCCGATATGCGGCTTACCGTTTGCCGTTGGTGGACCATCATAAAATGTAAAGGTTTCATTGCCTTCGCGCTGATCAATTGTCTTTTGGGCAATATTGTTTTTCTGCCAAAACTTTTCGATTTCTTTTTCTCTCTGAACAAAATTCAGGTTTGTATCTACTTTATTATACAAAAAAATCCCTCCTAAAAAATAAAGCTTCCGGCCTGAAAACAGGACGAAAGCCATCTTAAACAAAAATAAAAGCCTCCATCCAAAACAGGATGAACGCCTCGCTATCATTTATACCACCTATTTCACATACTAACATATGCTATCCCTTTAACGGTGGATACCGGCACAGCCTACTCGCATTCTTTCAGCCTGCAACTCCAGAGTGATCTTCTGCATAAAATACTCGTACCGACCTCCCACTCGCACCGGCTCGCTAAGACTTTCTTTTCTGCCTACTGTCTCCATCAACATCTTTTCAATATTAATTTACTCTTTATACTATCACATACACCAAAAAAACTCAATAAATTTTAACAAATTTTGTACCTTCTACTTTTCATGCTTATGCCGTATAATAAATAGGAATCTTAAAAAGGAGGAATTATTTTGCATCAATATCTATTTTTCATTGGTGATTTTCCAATCCGTGCCTATGGACTCGTACTAAGCCTCAGCATTATCCTCGCGACAGGTGTAGCTTATTTTCTCGCCAAACAAGATGGCCGCTGGCACGATCACATTGTCGACATGGGTATCTATTGTGGTGTCGGAGGTATTATCGGTGCACGCCTTTGGGACGTATTTTTCTTTGACTGGGCCTACTATCAGAACCATCTCACCGAACTTTTCAACGTCTGGCAGGGTGGTATGGCTATACAGGGTGGTGTCATCCTTGGTGTTGTTGTCGGCATCATTTATACAAAACGCCACAATATTGATACCTGGGCCATGGCAGACATCATGGCTCCGGCAATCATACTAGGACAGGCACTTGGTCGCTGTGCCAATCTGTTAAACGGCGATGCCTTCGGTGCCCCAACCGGCAGTTCTTTCGGTATTCTCTATCCTGTGACAACACTTGCCTATCACACCTACGGTAACCAGCCCTTGTGGCCGGCAGAAATCTGGGAAGGTCAGCTCGATATCGTTATCTTTGCTCTTCTGCTTATTTTCCGTGCCACAAACCATGCAAAAGGTCAGGCCTTTGCCCTTTATGCAATGCTTTATTCTATCGCACGCTTTTTCCTCGAATACTTGCGCGGTGACTACAACAACCTTGTTTTCGGCCTTTTTAAGTCCGCACAAATGACAAGTTTACTCGTATTTTTGGCAGCGTTCTCTGTATTTATTTGGCTTGGGCTAAAAAAACCAACACAAACTGCAATATCCACTACATCCGCATTACCAGCAACGACAAAAAAAATACACAATAAAAAGAGTTGACACCAACCCTTTTTATCGCGTATAATTAATATTGTTCTTAAGCGATTCACTTTTTTTAACGTGAAAAACCTTAAAATGGGTAGGTGCCCGAGTGGCTAAAGGGAACAGACTGTAAATCTGTCATCTTCGGATTACGATGGTTCGAATCCATCCTTACCCACCATTTCGGCGGCGTAGCTCAGTTGGCTAGAGCATGCGGTTCATACCCGCAGTGTCCGGAGTTCAAATCTCTGCGCCGCCACCATTGAATAATAAGCACACCCTCGGGTGTGCTTTTTTTATTAAGTCATTAGTTTTCTTAATACACCGGAATATTCTTCATAAACATTTCTGAGATAATCTGCTCCATC
The DNA here is from genome assembly GCA_041669965.1 of Selenomonadaceae bacterium. Classification (GTDB taxonomy): domain Bacteria; phylum Bacillota; class Negativicutes; order Selenomonadales; family Selenomonadaceae; genus UBA1792. The sequence goes on along the minus strand of JBAYAD010000005.1, from coordinate 2,056 downwards.
GTATAAATTCCCGGAAGCTGCGTTACAACATACTTTGCAGCAAAAATCGCTCCTTGCCCAAAAGCTGCCCTATCGACACTCTCATGAATAAGCCGTATCGTTTGATTCGGTAATCCAAAAATGATTTTATGTTTCCCCACCGTCTTACCTACCCGGATGGAGTGTACCTTCTCATATCCCATTCCCAAAATATCTGCCATTTTCTTTGCTGTTCCTGATACCTCTTTCTTTTCGCGAAAATGCTCCTCGATAATCTCAATATCCGCATGAGGTGCAATCCGCTGTAAAATTTGTGCAACAACCATAAGAATATTAACACCTATTGTAATGTTAGGCGAATAAAATATCGCTGCTCTATCCGCATATGACTTCAGCATTGCCAAATCTTCCGGATTATACTGTGAGATCGCTGACACAACCGGTATTCCCAGTTCAAGTGCTCCCTGATACTCTCTCACGGCTTCACTCCTTGAAAAATCGACAATAACATCAACCGGATGTGCCCGAAAAAATTGATCTGTAAGATCTGCTTGCGAAAAAATCCGTCCCTGATCAAATTCATATCCCAGTAAATGGCTGGCATATTCAATTTTATCAGTCTGCTCTCGTACAACCCATGACAAGTCGCAGACAGAATCCTGTATAATTTCATTTGCTACGGGTTTACCTGTTTTACCAAACCCCAAAAGTCCAATCTTGATTTTTTTCATTTATCCATCTCCTCGTATAATAGGTTTTGTAAGCAAAAGCTCTTGCTGTTTTTCCAAAAGCAAATTCAATAAACTTTTTATCAATTTACTGAATTTACCAAAAATACCGCGTAAAACATTACATTTATATTTTATTTTTAGAATAAAAATACGTTTAGTATATCATATTTATTATTCTTATTATACCATAAATGTATATAAATGTATATAAAGTCATACTTTGGAACGCTCTTACTTATCTCTATCTATAAACAAAGACCTGCAAATAATTTTGCAGGTCTTTGTTTGTTTTCTTTATTTGTTTTATCAGAAATGAAAATCAACCTGTGTACGGAAAAGATTTCTGCTTGCGCCTGTCGCTATAGTTGAATCTGTACCGGAATAGTTTCTTGTCTGCTTAGAATAGAATGTTTCCCATTCAATATTGGCATATGGAACATACTTTACACCAAGTACCCAGCCCTTAACATCCGCTGGCAAAGAACTCCATTCATCATCATGAGACATATCACCATAACGGCCAAAATCAATATACCGGAAATATGCTCCAAAAGAACCTACTTTTTTAAGATCCGTTCCTTTGTAATCAAGCCTATATTCTTTGCTTGTATTATAGCTGTTTGCATTTGTCTTTACATACGTACCTGTAAGCTGGAAATTATCACCGAGCTTTGTACGAAGTTCAAAAGCGCCCATGCTGCTCATCTTCTGATCATCATTGTGATTTTTATTGCCAGCCCATGTAAGACTTGTTTCAAGATTTTTCCCTAGTTTACCTGTGAAATTCACACCATAAATATTTGTGTCCTGACCTGCTGGCATTGTTACAAGATCGCCCTGTCGAGGACGAAGCGTAAATGCTTTCACATTCCAGTCCTTGGAAAGATTATAATCAACCTGTGCACCATCTGCAGCATGACCAAATGGGACGTTCTGGAAGCCATACCCCCACCATGCTGTACCAACTTTTACGCCAACCTTACCGGCATGGCCTTCAACCCAGACTCTCTGGAAAGTCCCATCCTGGTCATCTGACTTGCTGTTATTACGCCAGGATTGATTAGATGTATAACCTTTACGTGTTTCACTTTGAAAATGTGCATCCCAGTCCTTCCCGACCTTCATTTTACCTTCTAAGTTCATGTAAAAATGTTTGTTGTTATCATTTCCAACATGACCTGTTTCATCATTATCATACTTTGCCCGAACAAATCCGCTTAGCATTACATTATCAACACGTTTGTCAAGGTCATTGTATTTGTCATCCAGTTTTTTGAGTTCCGATCCATATTCGTTTTCAAGCTTTTCAATGAGTGCCTGATCTGCCGGATTGGCTGCTTGCAGCT